>JBBSFO010000228.1:0-7745 GCA_038238655.1 Thermomicrobiales bacterium
CGCCGGATTTGGCAGGCGGGATGAGCGGGGCGAGACGCTGCCACTGGGCGTCGGTCATGTCGGAAGGATACATCGGTTTTCTCATCCCCCAGTCTACCGCGCATCGCGCCCTTTACACACAGGCTCTCAGGACGTGGGATGCTACTCGGAAAGGTGGGTCTGTATAAAGGAATATGCGTCTTCAATCGTCTCCACATCGCCATCAAGGCGTGCATCCCGCAATGCATCGAGTACATCGCGGTAGATCGGGCCGGGTGGGACGCCGCGTTCCTTGAGATAGGCTCCGAATGAGCGCCCCCAACGAATATCCTGTTGGTGGATGTGATGGAGGCGTTCATACAATGCCGCAGCGCGCGGGGCGGCTGCCTCTCCGGCGAGGAGCGCCAGCACCTCACGCTCGTGGAGTTTTTCGAGGTATGGTCGGAGACTGGAAAGGCGTGGTGCGCTCGCGATCGTTCCGCGTTCCTTCCAGACATCAACCAGCCTGCGAATCAGCACTTGCATGGTCCCGATCGGGAGGTCCGTCACAAGCCGCGTCACGGCGGTGGTGCCCTGGCGGCAGACAAAGAAGGCCCAGATCGGCCACGCGGTCGGGGCCACGAGCGGAAAACGCGTCGCGACCCATGCATCCCAGATGAGCACGGGCGATGTCGCACGGAGCAGCCCGAAGGCGTCGAATGTGGCAAAGCACGCGACCGGATCGGATTCACGGATACCGAGGTCGAGTTCGTGCCGCTTCCGATCCGGCGAAATCGTCGCCGGCGCGCTATCTGCGACCGCCGCATGGATGAGCGACGCGGTGTGCGGCTCGATTGTGAAGCCGAATCGCGCGGCGTAGCGTGCGGCGCGATAGAGGCGTGTCGGGTCGTCGCGGAACGTGGCGTCGTGCAAGACACGGATGACGCCGCTTTGCAGATCGGTCAAGCCGCCAGTTGGATCGAGCAGATCGCCGAAACCGTTCGGCGTGATCGGGAGCGCCAGTGCGTTGATCGTGACATCACGCCGGTGGAGGTCTTCGCCAATTGTGGCGGGGAAGGCGACGACGGGCAATGCGCCGGGGCGCGGGTAGGTTTCCGTCCGCGTCGTCGCGAAGTCCACCCATGTGTCGCCGTTGTCATCGGGGATACGGACGGTCGCTGTGCCGAAGTTAGTGGTCTTTACGACTGCTGCGTTGGCAGTCGTCGCGAAATGCTGTGCGACGCGGCGGGCATCGGCAGTAGTGACAATGTCAATATCGTGCGGGCGCGCGTCGCCGTGCAGCAGGTCGCGCACTGGGCCACCGACGAGATAGGCCACGCCGCCTTCTGCCTCGGCACACGTGGCTGCACGCGCGAGCACCGCACGGTGCGCCGCACGTAGTTTTTCCCAGAGGTGTTGTGGATTGGGTTGCCCAGATGGCACTGCTGTCATTGCTCCTGCATCTCCTTCGGTGTACTGACGCGCATGGTATCATCGTACGGAGTTGTGAAAAAATGAACGATATTACCAATCGTACCACAGCGGGCAATCGTCCCGGCGGGCAGCCCGGCAACACGAATGGCCAGATGCACGGGCTGTTCAGTCGCATCGCCCCGCCGACGGTGCAGGAGCTGCGCGCCCTGGCCGATCGCGCCATCATCGCGACCCCCCTTGCACAGACAACTCGACAACTCGACAACTCGACAAGATGATGCGATGATGATGGCGTGGAGGGACTGACCGTGTATAGATATCTGCGGTGAACCGCGTCGGAATGATTGCGCCGCGCTCTGCCACTGGACCACTGACCGTGTATAGATATCTGCGGCCCAACCGCGTAACTGATGAGTGCGGCCAAATCCAGTGACAGAGCGCCCCTCCCCAACCCCCGGAAAGTCCATAGATATCATTCCGCCTATGAATGCTGCTGGTTTCCGTCGTATCGCCGCCTCGTCTCACACCATCGGTAGCCGTTCTCCGGTGGAAACAACGCATCTCGGCGAGCGGATTGGGCATGCGATGCGGCCGGGTGATGTGCTGCTCCTGCGCGGCGACCTTGGCGCAGGGAAGACGCAGTTCGCACGCGGTGTAGCGGCGGGCCTCGGCATTCCCGGCCCGATCCCATCGCCCACCTTCACGCTCGTCAATGAGTACGCGGGGCGGAACGAAGCGGGCGAGGCGGTATCGCTCGCGCATATTGATCTTTATCGGCTCGGCGAGGGCGGCGACCTCGACTCGGTCGGTCTCGATGAGTATTTCGGCGGGGCGTGGGCCGTCGTCATCGAGTGGCCGGAGCGCGCTGTGGACGACGGTTTCGTGCCTGCCGCGTACCTCGACATCGCCATCGCTGATGCGGGCGGTGATACCCGGACATTGACGTTCACCGGCTACGGCGACACTGTGCGCCTGCTCGACGCGTCCAGGCGGGCGACGTGATGGCGACGAGTGCAGGATTGCTCCTTGCCCTCGATACCTCGTCGGAGATGATCGGCTTCGCGATCGCGGCGCCGGAGCGCCTGCTCGCTGAGGCGATCTGGCGCGGGCAGCGGCAGGGAACGGCGACTTTGCTGGCGGAGGCGATCGGCGCCCTCGACGCGCTCGGATACACAAAGGATGACCTGCGCGCGGTCGTCATCGCCACGGGGCCTGGATCATTCAGCGGCTTGCGCGTTGGTATGGGGGTCGCGAAAGGGCTGGCGCTCGGGCTTGACATCCCCATCATCGGCATCCCGACGCTGGCATTCACCGCCGAGCCGTTCCGCGTCGCGCGGCAGCCGGTGTGTGCGATGATCGCGGCGGGACGCAGCCGCTTTGCATACGCCGTCTACGAGGAGCAGGGCGGGATGCTGAATGAAATTCGTCCGCTGACCCACGGCACCGGAGAGGAAATCGCTGCGGCATTAGCCGTTTATCCCGGTGTCATCGTCTGCGGTGAGGTGGAGGGTGCGGCGGAAGCGATCTGTACCGCCGGGCCGGGCGTGACCCTCCCACCGGCAGGCGTGCGCATTCGTCGGCCGGGGACATTGGCAGATATGGCGTGGCGGCGCATACTACGGGGGGAAGCCGACGACCTCGTCGCGCTCGAACCGATCTATCTCCATACGGCGGCGCAGGCGAGCGCGCCACGCGCCACGAAAGGATAAGTGGCATTGCCCTACGTGATTGAACCGATGACGATCGAGGACCTGGCCGAGGTTCACGCGGTCGAGGTGCAGTCCGTGCCGACGCCGTGGCCGATCAGCGCGTACCGCCGCGAGCTGAACAACCCGCAGGGCAATCATTACGTCGTCTGCCGCTGGCGTCCGCCGGATGACGCCGCAGCCGAGCGCGCGGAAGAGCGGCAGACGCGCCCGCTGTTTCCGCTCTTCCATCGTCATCCCGAACGCTCCGGCCCGCCGATGCACGCGCCGATCTGCGGATTCGCGGGGATGTGGGTGCAGATGGACGAGGCGCATGTGACGATCATCAGCGCTGCGCCCGCGCATCGTGGCCGGGGCGTCGGCGAGTACATCTTCACCGCGCTAATAGACGAAGCGATGCGCCGGAACGCGACGTGGGTCACGCTCGAAGTGCGGGTCTCCAATCAGCGGGCGCAGAGCCTGTATGCGAAGTACGGATTCAGCGTCCAGGGCACCCGCCGCCGCTACTACAGCGACGATGGCGAAGACGCGTACGTGATGTCCTCGCCGCCCGTGAACACTGCAGCGTACCACGCGCATTACCGCGCGCTCCGGCAGGCGAATCATGCCCGGATCGCCCAGTTCCATGACTCGCTCGCGGGCGCGGCGGACCCGCGCTCCTATTCGGATGGACTGGCGCATGGACATCCTCGCGATTGAATCGTCCTGCGACGAGACGGCGGCGGCGGTGATCAGTGGCGGCCGGGTTGTTCGGAGCAGCATCATCGCCTCGCAGAACGATCTCCACGCGCACTACGGCGGCGTCGTGCCCGAACTCGCCTCGCGCCGCCATGTGACGGAGATCGTGCCCGTCGTGCGCGCCGCGCTCGATATGGCGGGCTGCACCTTTGACGATCTCGACGCACTCGCCGTGACGATGGGGCCGGGGCTGGCGGGGTCGCTGCTCGTGGGCGTCAACGTCGCGAAGAGCCTTGCCTGCGCGCGGGCGTTGCCGCTGATCGGCGTCAATCACCTCGAAGGACATCTCTATGCGAACTGGCTTGTCCCGCCGGGGCAGACGGACGCGCCGGAGCCGCAATTTCCTGCCATCGGGCTAATCGTCTCGGGTGGTCATACCTCGCTCGTCTTGATGACCGGGCACGGCGCGTATCGCCCGCTCGGCAGCACCCTCGACGACGCGGCGGGCGAGGCATTTGACAAGGGAGCACGACTGCTCGGCCTCGGCTACCCCGGTGGCCCGGCGATTTCCCGCACTGCCGCGACGGGCGACCCGGCGCGCTTTCCGTTCGTCCATGCGCGCACGGAGAATCCGGCCGATTTCTCCTTCAGCGGTATCAAGACGGCACTGCTGCGCGCCGTTGCGCCCTTCAGGATGCCCGACGAACCGGTGGAGGGGCGGGATGTGGACAGCCCATTCGTCGCGCACCGCCCGATTCGCCTGCGCGACGAGACGCCCGTCGCCGATCTCGCCGCCGGGTATGAGGACGCGATTGTCGCGATGCTCGTCGCACCCGTCGCCCGTGCGGTCCGCGAACACAGTGCGGCGTCGGTGCTGCTCGCCGGGGGCGTCGCGGCGAACCGGCTGTTGCGCGCGCGGCTCGCGGCGGCGGTGAATGTGCCGCTTTTCTGCCCGCCGCCGGTTTACTGCACCGACAATGCCGCGATGGTCGGCGCGGCCGCCGAACGCCGCATGCGAGCGAACGCGTACGCCGGTTGGGATCTCGATGTCCAGCCGTCCCTACGGTTGGTATAGGCTCGCAGCCATTCGGTTCTCGAACGGCATCGCAGACGTTTCAGCCCGTTGATTTGGGTACCATTCACGCAACAGGTGGTGCAGCAGGGTTCCTCCGCTCCGTTGCTTTGTCACCATCTGTCGCGACCAATATGGTGGATATTTTCGCAGGATTCCCCAATTATCGCCCCTCCCGCGTTCATTCGATATGGCACGTGATAGGAACGCCGACAAACCACACCGCGTGGTATGTCCGTCATTGCTATCGTACAGCCGGAGGGGGAGGACATGAGCAAGAGGGTGCGCAAAAGAATACTGCGGCGGCAGGACCCTGCACTGGCTTCTGGGGACGCGTACGCAGGAGCACTGGTCGCGACCGCATGCGTCCTGCCGCTCGTTGCCGCGATGACGGCCATTGCGGGCTATCGGTTTCATTGGGACGTCTTCGGCGTGTGGTCGTCGGAACATTCCGCGTCCGGGAGTCCGCTTGTACTTTTCGCCATTGGCATCGGCATCGGCTCCTGGCTTTACGCAGCGCGATGGTATCGCGGGTTAACCCAACCGAGAAATGCGAATGTCACGTCCTATGGTCAGCTTTGTCTGCATATCTACGCGCTCGACTGCGCGCTCGAACTACCAGAGGACCCGGCGGATACTCCGCTCAAGTCTCTCGCCCGACTCGAAGCCGCGAAATACCGGGCGTTGCTCCACGAGGAAGTGCGTAGTGAGGGTGATCTTCGCTGGGTTCTTGCCACAGGCTACGTCAATGCCTGGGCGTTGATGCACCGCGCGGAAGAGACCTTGTATCTGCTCACCCCGATCGCTAACGTTGTCAATAGTGGCTATTACGACGTCTCGCGCCTGCAGGACTCGCGGCTCGAACAGCGCGAGGATTTCCTGCGCCAGGCGCGCCAGGCGCTGCACACGCTCGGCGCCGCCAGCTATCTTCTGCCCACGGGCGAGACAAGCGTAGGGAACGGGTCAAACAGTTTCGTCGCCGCCGTCATACGCAAGGTGCGCCCCAGAAACAGAGGCATGGGTGCGATCGTCGCTGCTACCGGCCAAGCACGCCAGACGCTGCACACGCTCGGTGCGGTCGCCGTGCTTTTGTCCGCTGTCAAGGCAATGCCGGGAATCGGCTCGGGCAGTGTGGCTATCGCCACACGAACGCGTTATGTCGGATTGCCGACGACAAACGAGGAGGAACAGGCCCGACTGATCCTCGCGGGCGTCAGGCGCGCGATTAACGAATACCGCGATAGCAAGTATGCCGGGCTTGTGCAGGCGCGCAACCGGGCCTTCCGCACGATGCTGGTTACTGCGTACGCTTCCTTCATCCTGCTTGGGCTGATTATTATTGCCGACGTGCCGGAACGCACCCTTCTGCATGCGACAGCGATCTTTCTCGATGGCGCGCTCGTCGGGTTATTCAGTCGGCTATTCGACGAGTCGCAGGCAGATGGGACTGCGACGATCGAGGACTATGGCCTCTCGACAATGCGTCTGCTGACGCGCCCGCTACTCTCGGGACTGGCCGCGATTGCGGGAGTCCTCATCGTTCTCACCTTGCCAAACGCGCTCAGGGGTGCGTTCCCGGCATCGTCTATGGGAGTAATAACCGAGTCATCTACCCGATCATCGCTCGCCAGCCTCTTTGATATCGAGCAGTATCCATTCGCGCTCGTCATCGCCGCAACCTTTGGTCTCACGCCTCGGCTGCTCTTCAATCGCCTGCAGAAAACGACCGAGGATTTGAAAGCCGATCTGCGCGCATCCACGCCGACCAGCCAGGGCGGGTGATTCCACAACTCAAGCGGGCCGCTCGGGTATTCCTGATGAATGCCACTAGCGGCGAGTTGAAGTGGCAGGAAGGTTCCGGTAGTTGCTTGATCCCTGGCCATCTTTGGCACCGATGCAGCCCGTGATTCGCGAAACCGATTCGTCAGACACATACTACTGCGGCAGTGGCGCTGTGAATCGGGCGTGCGCGGCGCGGAAGCCCGCCTGCCAATCAATCTGCGGCACAAACGACTGATCCGGGTGCGCCAAGTCAATATGCGTCACGAACGGTATGCCATCGTCGCGGATGGAGAGGATCGCGACGCTTTGGAGAGACTGCCGCGATGTCGGGTTCGGTGCGGCGAGCGCACCGGGATTGACGAGGAGCACGCCATCGTGCTCGACCGCCATCGGGACGTGCGTGTGCCCGAAGACGACAACGCGCGCACCGGCTCGCCTGCCCATCGCCGCGCGCCGGGCCAACTTGGGCTGCCATGCGTCGTCCTTGCGTGATTCCATCTCCGTCGCGCGGTTGGGATAATGCGCGTGCGTGAGCAGAATCCGCACGCCGCCCGCGACAACGAGTTGCTGATACGGCAACTCCCGCTGCACGTCCGCCGTCTCGTCGTTGCCATGCACCGCGATCACCGGCGCAATCGCGCTCAACCGATCCAATACCCATAGTTCCCCGACATCGCCCGCATGCAGCACCATGTCCACGCCGCGCACCATGTCGAAAACCGCCGCTGGCAATTCGGCACACCGCTCTGGCATGTGCGTATCCGAAATCAGCCCAATCCGCGCGACAACGCGATCTGCCGACAGGTCAGGTGGGAGATGCCGATCAATCATCAGCGACCATCCGATTCTCGGTGGCGGCGGCCTTTAGCCTGCTGATCCTCGCTACGGCAGGCTGAAGCCCGCCGCCACCGAATATATGCTCTCCGTAGTGCCCAATTGTTGGTACGTGCCACGATGTTTGTGTTGAGTTCACCACTTCCCACGCCGAGGAACGGAAGGGACCGGGGGTTAGGTTCCCAACCCCGCCACAACATCCGGCACGCCCGCCAACGCGCGCACGATAGGGTATTCGGCATCATGTTCGCGGCCACGGCGGTCTATGAGGACACCGTGTA
>JBBSFO010000229.1:0-7739 GCA_038238655.1 Thermomicrobiales bacterium
CATCAATCGCCGTGGTCGAATTTACGCTTCCATCCGCACACGCTGCCGAAGAAGGTCAAACCGATCCATCGCCCCTGCGCGACGCATTCCAGCGACGATTCGCGAATGTGCAAGGCGTCGCACTCGATGCAAATGAACCGGGCGATATCAGTGCTGCACGCGGGCTTGCATCCGAGGTGACAGTGCTCATTATCGGTACACGAGACGCCAATCTGTTCCCGGCGCAGCGGGCGGCGATTGACGCGCTCGGTGCGGTGAATTGCCCGACGATCGTTATCTCCCTGCGCGCCCCGTACGATCTCGCGGACTTCCCATGGACTGCCGCTCGGATCGCCACGTACGGCGACCTCCCCGCCTCGCTCGATGTCGCCGCCGCCATCTGTGTAGGAGCATTGCCGCCGCGCGGCCATTTGCCGGTCAGCGTCGGCTCTCTGTATCCTATGGGGCACGGTTTGACCGATGTGCCTGTGTAACGCTTGCAATGAAGGAGAAAAGCCATGCGCGTTGCGGTGATCGCGGATATTCACGGCAACGCCGTGGCGCTCGACGCGGTGCTGGCCGATTTGGTGGATCAATCCGCTGAACGAATCGTCTGCCTCGGCGACGCTATCCAGGGCGGGCCGCAACCAGCTGAGGTCGTGACTCGTCTGCGGGAACTGGGCTGCCCGGTTGTGCTCGGCAATGCCGATGCCTTCCTCCTGACCGGCGCCGATGGGAACGAGGCGGTGTCGGCGCAGCAACGCGCCGCGCGGGATTGGTCGCTCGCGCAACTCTCCGAGGCGGATCGGGCATTCATTACGGCATTCCAGCCGACGGTGGGGTTCTCGCTGCCGGGGAATCGCCGTTTCCTCTGCTTCCACGGCTCCCCCGCCTCATTTCATGACCGCATATTCCCCGACACGCTAGAGGAGGACGTGCGCCAATTGCTCGGCGCGTCCCTGCCCGCGATCCTCACGGGCGGGCACACGCATTTGCAGCAGTTGCGCCGCCTCGATGACTCACTCTTCTTCAATCCGGGGAGCGTCGGGTACGTCTACAACACGCGCCAACCGGGCGGTGGCTTGCACGCCGATCCGTGGGCGGAATACGCTATCCTGTCGTCGGACGAGCGCCGGTTCACCATCGAGTTCTGTCGCGTCTCCTTCGATGTCGCGGCATGGAAACGTATCACGCTCGCCAGTGGCATCCCGGACGCCGAAACGATGGTGACGCGCTATTGATCGCCATTGCGGGGACAGCGTTGAGACGAATTATCATCTGAACGGGAGCGTGATACGCTGAAGGGCACACGACGGCGACGAAGGTAGCGGACGCGATCAAGCGGCTGAAGGCAGACGGGTGGAAGATCACCGATCAGAACGGTAGCCATCGCCAATTCGAGCACCCAACAAAGCCCGGCACAATCACGGTCGCTGGCAAGCCAAGCGATGCTTTGCCCCCGGCACATGGAACAACATTCAGAAACACACAGGATGAAAATAGGAGAATCAGATACAATACCTCATTATGATTGAAAAGACTGAGACTAATTACTCCGCATACACCCCGGATGTGTCTGGCTGCGTGGCGACGGGCGATACCATCGAGGAAACCATCGAGCAAATGCGGAAGGCGCTACAGATGCATTTCGAGGCAATTATCCGGGATCATGAACCACTCCCGCATCCCTATTGAGTGTTCGCGGTAAGTGTCGAGGTACCGGAGACCGCATTGGGTTTAATCCGTGGTGACCGTTCATCGTTTTCCCTGCCCCTCCGCAATCGCTGTGGGGCATTTTGATGCATCCATCTGGCATATCCGCTCATGATACGATGCCGCATATTGACGTGGAGTCGGAGCGGGAGGAAGAATCATGGAGCGGAAGCGGCGGTTGGCGGCGCGGGTCGGGGTGTTTGGGATCGGGCTAGCCGCGTACTGGCCGCAGTTTCCAGGGTTGCGGGAGCGGCTGATGGGCTATCAGCGCGATATAGAAGCGCATCTGACGCAACTCAGTGCGGACGTCGTTTCCGCCGGGTTAGTGGACACACCGGAAGCGGGACGCGCGGCGGGCGAGCGGTTCGCGCGGGAAAATCTCGATCTGATCGTCTGCTCCATCGGCACGTATGCGACTTCCTCACAAGTCCTGCCCGTTGTGCAGCGGCAACACGCACCCGTGCTCGTCCTCAACCTCCAACCAGTTGCCGCGCTCGATTACGCACGCACCGATACTGCGGAGTGGCTGGCGAATTGCACCGTCTGCTCCGTCCCGGAACTGGCGGGCGTCTTCGCGCGCGCCCGTATTCCCTTCAATGTCGTCACTGGCACGCTGTATGACGACGAACGCGCATGGGGCGCGATTGCGGAATGGGTAACGGCGACGAGCGCCGCGCGGATGGTGCGGCACGCGCGCTTCGGCTTCCTTGGCCACACCTATCCGGGGATGCTCGACATGCACACCGACATCGCCATGCATCAGGCGCAACTCGGCACGCACATCGAACTCCTGGAGATGGAGGACCTGCAAGCCCGTGCAGACGCGGCAACGGCCGCAGAGGTCGCGGCGAAGGAGGCGGAAATCCGCGCCACCTTCGTCTTCGCCGCGCCGGGCAGCGACGCGAACGCCGCGCCCGTTACCGATGACGCACTCAATCGCTCGGCGCGGATCGCCTGCGGGCTGGACCGGCTGGCGGACGACTTCGCGCTAGACGGCCTCGCCTATTACTATCGTGGGCTGGACAACGGGCCGTTCGAGCAGTTGGCGGCGGGGCTGATCGTCGGCAACTCGCTCTTGACGGCGCGCGGTATCCCGACGGCGGGCGAGGGTGACCTACAAACCTGCGTTGCAATGCTCATCATGGACCGGCTCGGCGTCGGCGGCTCCTTCACGGAGTTTATGGCGATGGACTTCAACGACGATAGTCTCCTGATGGGCCACGACGGTCCCGGCCATCTCGCGATCAGCGCCGCCCCGCCGACACTCCGCGCGCTGGAAGTCTTTCACGGCAAGCGGGGCGGCGGGCTTTCTGTCGAGTTCACCGTCCGCACCGGCCCAATCACGATCCTCGGCCTGACACAGACGGCGACCGGCCACTTAAAGCTGCTGGCGGCGGAAGGCGAATGCGTTCCCGGCCCTGTCCTTCGCACCGGCAACACGAACTCGCGCCTGAAGTTCGCCGGTGGCCCCGCCGCCTTCATCGAACGCTGGTGCGCCGAAGGCCCGACGCACCACGTCGCCCTCGGTCTCGGCCACCAGACGCGCACACTCCGCAAACTGAGTCGCGTGCTCGGTCTTGATTTGACGGTCATTGAGTAACGAGTAACGAGTAGCGAGTAACGAGTGGGCGGGATTTTCTTCTCGTTACTTGTTACTCATTCCTTCGGAAGGAGCGCTTTGTGGAACGTGTGTGTTTCCTTTTGCAGGTTCGACCGGAACGACTCGATGCATACAAGCGGGAGCATGCGACCGTCTGGCCCGCGATGCTGGAAGCGTTGCAAGAAACGGGCTGGCACAACTACTCGCTCTTTCTGCGGGATGACGGGTTGCTCGTCGGGTACTTCGAGACGCCGGATCTGGACGCCGCACTCGCGAGTATGGCGGCGCGAGAGATTAACGCGCAGTGGCAGGCGCACATGGCGCCCTTTTTCGTTGACCTCGGCGACCGCCGCCCGGACGAGGGATTTCTGCGGTTGGAAGAGATTTTCCATCTGGATTGAGGGATGGATTCGGCCACCACCCCCGCAAAGAAAACGTGCCCCCACGGTCGGAGGGCACGCCAGCGGTAAGAACTGCGAATGTGAAACTAGCGGATGGCGTCGAGGTCGCTGCCGAGGCGGAAGCGGACGCGCTTGCGGGCCGCGATCTGAATCTTGCTGTTCGTCTTCGGGTTGCGCCCCTCGCGTGCCGCTTGGTTGGCGACCTCGAAGGTGCCGAAGCCAGTGAGAGTAACCTTCTCACCCTTCTTCAGCTCGTCTTTGATCGAATCGAAGACGGCATTGACAGCCTTCTCCGCCGCCGGCCCGTTCATTCCGGCATTCGTGGCGACCGCTTTGACCAAGTCCGACTTGTGCATTGCTTTCCTCCTCGTGCGCGGCGATGCTCCCTTCGACCGCACCCATTTACCCAGTACGAACAGTATGTACTGGATTCTCTCTTCTGGTTATACCACGAATGTCGGAAAAGTCAAGCAGGGCGGGAAAAATCAAGCATTTCCGCACACCCGTTCGTCTCACCAGTAGCGAGTTGACATATCGCGTTTACCGCTTCATGATCGTCTAAACTACCTATGCTCAATTGCGCATCGGGAAGGGAGGAGCAGCCGACTCAATAGGTCGCGCGGCCACCCGAAACATCGAAGACCGCGCCTGTGCTGAAGGCGCATTCGTCGCTCGACAGCCATGCGACGAGTGCGGCAACCTCGGTGACTTTGCCCGGACGGCCCATCGGGATTTTCGCCACCATGTAATCAATCGTTTCCTGCGTCATCTGCGCGAGGATTTCGGTCTCGATCACAGCGGGCGTCACGCAGTTAACGCGGATGTTCGTCGTCGCCAGTTCCTTACCGAGTGACTTGGTGAGGCCGATCACCGCTGCTTTCGTCGTGCTGTACGCGGCGAGGAAAGGGTTGCCTTCCTTGCCAGCAATCGAGGCGATGTTGACGATCCGGCCCCAGTCGTTCGCCAGCATCTGTGGTACGACCGCGCGGCAGCAATTGAATGTACCAGTCAGGTTGATCGCAAGCACACTTGCCCACTCCTCGTCGGTGACTTCGGCGAACGACTTATTCGGCCCGACGATGCCTGCGTTGTTCACCAGCACGTCCACACGCCCCCACGTCGCCTGGACATGCCAGACCATCGCGTTGACGGCGGCGGAATCAGTGATGTCGCAGGTAATTGCCTGCGCCCGCTCGCCAAGCGCCTGGGCGGTGGCGTTTGCGGCAGGCCCGTCGCGATCCACGATTGCCACGCGGTAGCCGTCTGCGAGCAACCGCTCGGCAATCGCTCGCCCTATCCCGCGCGCCGCCCCCGTGACAATCGCCACCCGCCCCGCGTGCTGTCCTTCCGGCATCGGTTCCTCCTGATTACTACTTCGGATGCGCGATATGCCTGTGCGGCCCGAAGATGTGGTGAAAGGTCACTCCCCGCCACGATCACGAAGAGATCAACATCGCTGTCGTCATTCGGCGTGCCCCAGACATGAGAGCCGAACAGGATGATCTGCTCCGGGTGAAACTCGCCCACCAAGCGGCGGGTCATCTCTTCGAGCGAGTCGGTATCCAGCGTCTTCATGCGGACAGTATAGCATCGCGCGCGGAGCAAAACGGCCCGGCATTGCTGCCGGGCCGGAAAAAAGGGGGAGGGGGAAGGAATGAGCGGTTAGGGGGCGGCCTGCGTCGGACGCTCTGCAAGCGTCGCCCTCAGCGTCTGCGTTTGGCCGGTGCGGTCAATCGTCAGCGTCGCGGTATCGCCGACATTGAGCGTCGTCAGGACATCGCCGAGGGCAGTCTTGTTGTCGAGTTTGGTGCCATTGACGGCGGTAATCACGTCGCCCTTCTGGAGGCCCGCCTTCTCCGCCGGGGTGCCCGGCTCGACTTTGAGGACGTACGCACCCTGCGTCAGCTTCGTGCCGTACTGCGCGGCCTTCGAGGCGTTCAGTGGGTCCACTTGTACGCCGAGGTAAGCGCGGGTAGAGACGACGGCGCCGTTGCCCTTGCTGACGAGCGTCCCGGCGACCTGCTTCGCCTTGTTGATCGGGATCGCGAAGTTCAAACCCTCCGCATTGTTGTCCCGCACGCCGAGGGTATTGAGGCCGATGACCTGTCCGTAGGCGTTGAAGAGTGGGCCACCACTATTGCCGTGATTGATCGCCGCGTCCGTTTGGATCAGACCAACATAGGTATCGAGTTGCCGGTTGATGCCGGAGACGATGCCCTCGGTGACGGAGTTTTCCAGCGCCTCGGGACTGCCGATGGCAACGACGCGCTGGCCTGGCTTGACAGCGGCGGAATCGCCGAGTTCCGCGACTGCAGGCACCTTCGACGGGTCAATCTTCACGACCGCGACATCATTCGACGGGTCACGCCCGACGAGCGTCGCGTCCACGCGCGATCCGTCCGCGAGTTCGACATCAATCGCGGTCGCGCCTTCGACGACGTGGTTGTTGGTGAGGATATAGCCCGCTTTGTCGTAGATGACGCCGCTACCAAGGCCGGTATCAATCGGCTGGTTCGCGTTGCCGGCAGGAGGCGTCGCGGGCGGGTTGGCAGCGGCGCGGCGGCTCGTATACTTCTGCCGGTTAATGACAGTGACGACCGCCGGGCCGACCTGATCCACGATTTGCTCTGTCGTCATCGTGCTGCCGCTCGGCGGGGCCGGGGCATTGCGGGTAATCGTGCCGGTGTTCGTTGTCGCCGGTGCGGCCGCCGCGAATTGCTGCACGCTGGGACTGAGGGCATTGGCACCACCATTGCCGAACAGCGCGCCCGCGCCGAAGGCGAGGCCGAGCGCGACGATCAGGGCGAGAAATCCACCGAGCATGCCGAGTCGTTTCCGGTTCATCCAGTTTGCTCCGTCCATCACAAAACGAATTCTTGCTTTCGTTTCCATCTCCATCGCGCCAGCGCGGCGCGTTTCTTACTGACGACAGTAAAGCGTACCATCATGAGCGGCATCTGAGCGATTCCTGAAAAGCAGATGATGCCGTAGAGTGTGGTCACGTGGACTTCGGTCCGTGCGACCGACAGGTGTGCCCAGAGAAAGGAATGCGCGTTCATGACTACCGTCCGCATGATCCCCGATGAAGAAGCGACTGGCCTCGTTCGTGAGGTGTATGACGACATCAAAGCGACGAAGGGCATTGATTTTGTGCCGAACATCTGGCGCGCGCTCGCCGTCAACCCGGAACATCTCAGCGCGACATGGCACAAGCTGAAGCAGACGATGGCGGCGGGTGCGCTCGATCCGTTGACGAAAGAACTGATCGCCATCGCTGTCAGTGCGACGAACGGCTGCCGCTACTGCATCAACTCGCACACCGGCGCGGCAATCAAACTGGGGATGGACACGCGCATGTTCTCCGAACTGCTCGCCGTCGTGGATGTCTTCAACGGTACGAACCGCCTCGCGGACGCCTATCAGGTCGAACCGGACGCCTACCCCGAAGTGCCGCCACCCCGATAGGAGGCAGCAAATCGTTCCGGTATCTGCCCTGTAATCGTTCGTCGCCGTTCGATACCGACACCCGTACGATATCCGTCATTCTCCGGTGAACTGCGGCCGTCGCTGCTCGCGGAAGGCGGCGATCCCTTCCCGGTGATCGTCGGTCTGGGAGGCGAGTTGCTGCATCTCCGCCTCATTGTCGAGGACGGCATCGAGATGCGGCATTATTGCCACGTTGAAGGCGCGCTTTGTCAGGCCGATGGCACGGGTGGGCATCGCCGCGAGGCGGGTCGCCAGGGCATACGTCCGCGTCATCAGTTCGTCGGCGGGCACGACGTGGTTGACGAGGCCGAGCCGGTGCGCCTCAGTCGCGTCAACGCGGTCACCAGTAAAGGCGAGTTCCGCCGCTTTGGCGTAGCCGACGAGCATGGGCAGAAAGATCGTGCCGCCACTGTCCGGTATCAGTCCGATCTTGACGAACCCCGGCATGAACCACGCCGCCTCGCTCGCGATGCGGATATCGCAGGCGAGCGCGATGCTCATGCCTGCGCCCGCCGCGACGCCGTTGAGCGCCGCGATCACGGGCTTCTCGATCGCGCGAA
>JBBSFO010000230.1:0-7727 GCA_038238655.1 Thermomicrobiales bacterium
ACTGCCCTCCTCAAGCCGGGCGAGGAGCAGATCGTCGCGGAACGGCTGCGGGCGGTGCGAGGGTAATGGGTTCGCCACCGTACGTCTCCGCGCAATGTCAAAGGGTATGGACACCATAGCCGCGCAATGCACCGTGCCGCCCAAAGGGGCGGCACGGTGCATTCATCTCACAATTGGACCCACTGCCTACTCGTTATGCCGGTTTGTTCGCGACGATGGACAGATCCAGCTTGATGTTTTCGTCCGCCTTGAGGGTGGCGAGGCTGGGCGCGCTCAGGCCGAAGTCCTGGAACTTGAAGGCGGCCTTCGCGGTGCCCGTCACGGTGCCGCCCTGCATCGTGGCGACGGTGTCGAAGACGATGGGCTTGGTGACGCCGTGGATCGTCATGTTACCGAGGATTTTGAAGGTGGATTGCTGGCCTTCCTTGAGCGGCCCCGTCCAGCCGTCCACGCCGGTGATGACGTACTCCGCGAGCGGGAATTGGTCGGATTGCAGCGTATTGGTGCGAATGTAGTTGTCGCGCTGGGTCTTGTCGCTTTTCAGCGTGCGCAGGTCCACGAGAATCTTCGCGCCCTCGACCGGCTTGGTGTCGGGACCGAGGAAGAGTTGGCCCTGGATGGCATTCGTCGTCAGAACCGCGTCGGAGGGCAGGGGCGCGCTGACGAACTTCTCATTGACGGTCACTTTCGCTTCCGACTTGTCGCTGGTGATGCTGTAACTGCTTGCCCCAGCGGGCGCTTTGGCGGCAACCGCAGACGAAGCGGGCGCGGTTGCCGCGCCGGCGGATGCCGTCGTGCTGGACGCGGTTGTGCTCGCGGCGGGCGCGACGCTTGTGGCACTGACACTGCCGGAAGCCGGGGCGGTTGTTGGCGCGCCGGTCGCTGCGGCCGGCGCGGCAGGTGCAGCAGGTGCAGTTGTTGCCGTGCTTGCGGCGACCGTTGTGCCCGCAGGCACGGTGCCGCCGACGTTCGCGAATGGTGTGACCGGAATAGCCGTCGGCTGCGTCTGCCACGGCAACTCATTCGCTTTGCCGAGGAGAAACAGTGCGCCGACGACGACGATGATCACGGGAATGCCGATGATAGATCCGACCATTGCTCTTCGGTTCATGCGTGGCTCCTTGCCGTAAAGATGGGCGCGTGTGTACCGTCACATACTCCATACGTCGAAATGCTGGCTGCTGGATGATGCCCGGCGTGCGAAATGGAGTATCGAAGGTGGCGTATGCCAATACAAGCGATTATGAAGGAATCCCCCCGTGATTTTACAGATGACGGAACCGTCACTCAATTTGGCGAGAAGTGACTTTTAATTGATTGCTGCTGCTGCGAGTGTTAGGATACAGACGCTGACGTACAGCGTACGTACGGTTGAGGAGGGACACAGGTGCGGAAATGGCTCCGCTTCGGGATGCGAGTGAAGCGCTACTTGCTCGCGCTCGCGCTCGGGATCACGCTGACGAGCCTGGCGATCGCCATGGCGCTCGCCACCCTGTACCGCAACGTTGATTTCCCCGGCTACAGCACGGATATTGTGCGCGCGATCACGCTGCAATTCATCCCGCATCCGTGGCGCGAAGTGACCGTCGCGGCGCTTGGCTTCGGCGTTATTGGCGGCAGTATCTACTACCTCAGCCACTCCCTGCTGATCCCCTTGCTCGCCGGGCGGACCGAGCGGATCGGGGACATCCTGTACGACTATCGTTTCGGCAAGCGCGGCCCGAAGATCGTCGCCATCGGCGGCGGTACGGGGTTGCCGACCCTGCTGCGCGGCCTCAAGGAGCGCACCGGTAATCTGACAGGAATTGTCACGATGGCCGACGATGGCGGCAGCACGGGGCGCCTGCGCGAAGAGTTCGGTATCCTCCCGCCCGGCGACTTCCGCAACTGCATCGCCGCCCTTTCCGACGCTGAACCGTTGATGCAGGAACTTTTTCAGTATCGCTTCGAGAAGGATGGCTCCGGCCTCCACGGTCATTCGTTCGGCAACCTGTTCATCACTGCGATGGTGGACGTCACCGGCGATTTCGAGCAGGCTGTGCTGGAATCGAGCCGGATTCTTGCGGTGCGCGGCACGGTCTTCCCGTCCACACTCGAAAATGTCCAGTTGCACGGCATCGCCGAAGACGGCACCGAACTACGCGGCGAATCCGAGATCGGTCGGGCGCATGGGCGCATCCGCAAAGTCTTTCTCCAGCCCGAAGACCCGCAAGGGTACATCCCGGCGGTGCAAGCGATCTGGGACGCAGATATGATCGTCTTCGGCCCCGGCTCGCTCTACACAAGCGTCGTCCCGCCGCTCCTGGTCGGTGACATCAAGCAGGCGATCAAGAACAACCCGACCGCGCTCAAGGTGTATGTCTGCAATGTCGCGACACAACCCGGTGAGACGGATCACTTCGACGCGCTGGCGCATGTGCGCGCGTTGCAGGAGCAGATCGGTAAGCGCGTCTTCGATTACGTGCTCGTCAATACGAACTTCGAGTCCAAAGACAAGATCAAGCCCGAATGGCGCGTGGACGCGGTGGACGCGGCGCGGCTCCAGGAGGAGGCGCGTTCGCTCGGGGTCGAGATTATCGAGGCCGACGTCGTCAGTGTCGCCAACCCCCTGCGGCATGACCCCGAGAAACTGGCGATGGCGCTGATGCAACTCTTCGCGGTGCGCAGCGCCGGTCGTTCCGACCGCCCGGCATTCGTCCATGATGATGTCGTCGCAGTGGGTGCCGACGCGCGCTGAGAACCCACCCCCAGCCCCTCTCGACGCGGGAGGGGAGCAATACTGCGGAATCCGAATGTTCTCTGCTGCGACAGATGCCGACAATCGTGCTCCCGTGTCGGGAGGGGTTGGGGTGAGTTCGCGTTGGTACGGAAGGTGCGGCGCAGAATGGCGATCGGGATGGCGCGGGGATGAGGGGGAAGATGGCTAAAGCACTCGTTGCGGTCGTCAACGACGACACGCTGTTCCTTGAACTGATGCACGACCTCCTAAACGAGGAGGGGTACCGGGCGGTGATCTGGAAAGAGGGCGACAAGGCATATGAGATGATTAAGGAGCACCGACCCGTGCTCGTCGTCCTCGATATCCGCATGGAGCACCCCGATACGGGCTGGATGGTCCTCGAACTGATGCGCCTCGACCCCGAGACCGCGCACATTCCCGTCATCATCTGCTCGGCAGATACGCAGCGCATCCGTGAAAAGGAAGCGTACCTGCGCGAGAAGGGATGCGCGGTCCTCGAAAAGCCCTTCCTGCTCGAAGACCTGCTCGAAAAGGTTCGCGCCTTCATCGGCCCGGCAGCGGAACAGTGAGCAGTGAGCAGCAGGTAGTGGGCAGCGATTCGGTTATGCTACTGTCCCCTGCTCATTGCTCACCGCTCGCTCTCGTATGTGGGGTCGCGCCTATCCCCTTCGGTAAGGTATGCTGAGCGTCCACGCGGCGTTTCGTGATCCGCGTGCCCACGATCTTTGCGGCGAACACAGGGTTCGGATAGGAGGAATGCGGCGATGGTAGTCAAGGTCGGCATCAACGGCTTCGGTCGGATCGGGCGGCAGGTTTTCAAGACGATCTACGGCGGGTACGGGCCGGACGACGATAACCCCGATGGGTTGCTGCAAATCGTTGCGGTCAACGATCTGATGGACCTCCACACCATCGCCCACCTCTACAAGTACGATTCGACGTATGGCATCTCCGAAGAAGAGATCGAGGTCAGCGAGCGCGATTTGATCGTGGACGGTAGCCCGGTCCACGTCTTCAGCGAGCGCGATCCCGGCAATATCCCCTGGCGCGATTACGATGTGGACATCGTCATCGAATCCACCGGCTTCTTCACGGACGCCACCAAGGCGAAGGCGCACATGACTGGCGGCGCGAAGAAAGTGATTATCTCCGCCCCCGCCACGAACGAGGACATCACGCTCGTCCTCGGTGTCAATCAGGAGCAGTACGATCCCGCCCAGCATCACGTCATCTCCAATGGCTCCTGCACGACGAACTGCATCGCGCCGACCGCGAAGGTGCTGCTGGACACCTTCGGGATCGTTAAGGGAACGATGGTCACCGTCCACTCCTACACAAGCGATCAGGTCCTCCTCGACGGCCCGCACAAGGACCTTCGCCGCGCCCGGAGCGCCGGGCAGAATATCGTCCCGACGACGACCGGCGCGGCCCGCGCACTTTCGCTCGTCATCCCCGAACTGAAGGGCAAATTGGACGGGTACGCGTTGCGCGTGCCGACGCCGACCGTCTCGCTTCTCGACCTGACCGTTGAGACTGAGAAGGATACGACGGTTGAGGAAGTGAACAATGCCTTCCTGCAAGCGGCGGAAAACGAGGATAGCCCGCTCTTTGGCATCCTCGGCTACAGTGACGAACCGCTCGTCTCGATGGACTACAAGCAGGACGACCGCTCCGCAATCCTCGACAGCCTTTCGACGCTCGTTGTCGGCGGCAACATGGTGAAGGTCGTCGCGTGGTACGACAACGAGTGGGGCTATTCCTGCCGCCTCGCCGACCTGACGAACATGATCGCGGAAAAGGGCGGCTGGTAGGGCTACCTAACCCCCCAACCCCCTTCCCTTTGAGGGAAGGGGGAGCACAGTGATTCGTAGGGGCGGTTCGTGAACCGCCCAATTCCTCCCTCCCTCCGAGGGAGGGGGGTTAGGGGGTCGGAAAAGCGTGGCGATCACGAAGCAGACGATCCGCGATATTCCGCCCGCTGACCTTGCAGGGAAGCGGGCGTTGGTGCGGGTGGATTTCAATGTGCCGGTGAATGACGGTGTGGTCGGGGACACAACGCGAATCAGGGCGGCGATCCCGACGATCCGCTTTTTGCTCGACGCGGGCGCGGTCATCGTGCTGATGTCGCATCTTGGCCGCCCAAAAGGGAAGGCGGATCCGAAATTCAGCCTGAAACCCGTCGCGCCCGTGCTCGCGAAATACCTCGGCAGGCCGGTGCAATTCGTGCCCGCATGCGTCGGCGAAGAAGCGGAAACGGCGGTACGGGCGGCGAAACCGGGCGACGTGCTGTTATTGGAAAACCTGCGTTTCCACTCCGAAGAAGAGGCGAACGATGCCGAATTCGCCGCGCGGCTCGCCAAACTGGGTGATCTCTACATCAATGACGCTTTCGGCACTGCGCACCGCGCTCACGCCAGCACGGAAGGCGTCGCGCATCTCCTGCCTGCGTATGCCGGGTTGCTGATGGAGAAGGAACTGGACGCGCTCGGTGGCTTGCTGACCGGGGCGAAGCGGCCCTTTATCGTCGTCCTCGGCGGCGCGAAGATTTCGGACAAGATCGGCGTGATCGAGAACCTGATGAGCAAGGTGGACGGGTTCTGCATCGGCGGCGGCATGGCGAATACCTTTCTGCTCGCGCAGAACTATACCGTCGGCAAATCGCTCGTCGAGCAGGATGCGGTCGCCACGGCCCACGATATCCTCGCGCGCACCTCGACGCGCCGCGTCGGCCTGCATGTCCCGACCGACGCGATCGTTTCGACGCAAAGCGCCAAAGAACTGCTCGGCGAGCACGCGCCGGAGCCGGTGACGCGTACGGTGCGCAACGACGACGTTGGGCCGGACGACGCGATCTATGACATTGGCCCGATGACCGCATCGTATTACAGCAGCGTCGTGCGGGGCGCGCGCACCGTGCTGTGGAATGGCCCGATGGGGATGTTTGAAGTCCCCGCCTTCGCGCAAGGTACGATGGCTCTCGCCCGCGCCGTCGCAGACGCATCAGCGAAGGGGACGGTGAGCGTCGTTGGGGGCGGGGATTCGGTCGCCGCCATCGAAGAAGCAGGCGTCGCCGACAAGATTACTCATGTCTCGACCGGCGGCGGCGCGTCATTGGAATTCCTCGAAGGCAAGACGCTGCCGGGCGTCGCAGCATTGAAAGAGAAGTAGACAGTGGTCAGTAGTCAGTAATCAGAAAAGAAACGCGGAGCCAGTCCGCTCCCAACTGACTACAGACTACTGTCTACTGTCTACTCGCGAACGGAGTGAGCGCATGCGGACGCCGATCATTGCGGGTAACTGGAAGATGCATAAGACCTACGACGGCGCGATGGACCTGGTCGAAGCGTTGATGGACGAACTCGACACTATCGAGGGCGCGGAGGTCGTCCTCTGCCCGTCCTTTCCGTGGCTGCTCGCCGTCGCGGAATACCTGGAAGAGACGCCAATTTTTCTCGGCGCGCAGAATTGCCACTGGGCGGACGAAGGGGCGTTCACGGGGGAAGTTTCGGCGCTGATGCTCAAGGACCTCGCGCACTACTGCATCGTCGGCCATTCCGAGCGGCGGGCGCTTTTCGGCGAGACGGACGAGTCGGTGAACAAAAAGGTTCATGCCCTGCTGGGTCATGGTATCCGCCCGATCTGCTGTGTTGGCGAGCGATCCGAGGCGCGCGAGGCGGGCGAGACGGATACCTTCGTGACCGGGCAGGTGCGCGCGGCCTTTGCGGGTGTTTCGACGGAAGACGCGCTCGATGTCATCGTTGCCTACGAGCCGATCTGGGCGATCGGCACAGGCCGTGCCGCGACCGCCGAGGAGGCGAATCGTGTCTGCGGCCTGATCCGTAACGCGATCGCGGAACTCTACGGCGCGCAGACCGCCGAGGGCATCCGCATCCAGTACGGCGGCAGCGTTTCCGGGCGCAACGCCGCCGAACTGATGGCGCAGCCGGAGATTGATGGCGCGCTCGTCGGCGGCGCGAGCCTGCGGGCCGACGAGTTCGCGACCATTGTCCGCGCGGCTGCGGAGCGTGGAGCATAAGGATTTCTTTGTTGATGCAGCCTACCGACGATCAACGACGATGTTCCCTGCCTGGAGCACCAGCGCGGGCGATGCGAGGGCGCCGAGGTCGGTTGCCGGGTCGCCACGCACCGCGAGCAGATCGGCGGAGCATCCGGGCGCGAGGGTGCCGGTGATCCCGTCGAGTTGGCACGCTTTCGCCGCGCGACCCGTGGCGGCGTGGATCGCTTCGAGCGGCGTCATCCCCGCGCGTACCAAAAGCTGCAACTCCTCGTGGAAGTCGTCGAACCCGGTGTACCGCCAACCGGCGTCGTTGCCCGCGACGATCGGCACGCCGAGCGCGTGCAGATTGCGGATGTTGGCGATGCTGTCTTCGTTGCGATGCGGCGTTTTCGTCACGATCTCCACCTCCTGCGAGGTGGCGATGCCTTGCGCGTGGCGCTCTTGCATGATTGCCATCGAATCCACCATCACCTGCAAGGTCGCCGTGACATAGACGCCCGACTGCGCGACGCGGTGCGCGACCGTGTCGTCGTAGCGCCATGTCGTGTCGGGCGCCATGAAGGAGCAATGCTCGATGTGGTCAGTACCGGCGTCGAGCGCCCGCGTGATGGATTCGGTGGCGATGCAGTGGCACGAGGCCAGTTTGCCGATCTTGTGCGCTTCGGCGATTGCCGCGCGCATCTCGTCCACTTCGTATGAGGGAAATTGTGCGTAGGTACCAACGGTGCCGCCGCCCGCTGCCATGATCTTGATGAAGTCCGCGCCTTGCTTGAGCAGGAGTCTTGCCGCCCGGCGCATCGCCTCCGGCCCGTCCGTCTCGCCGCCGAAGTAGCGGCAGTGGCCGCCAGTGATCGTCAGCGGGTAGCCACTGAGGACGAGCCGGGGGCCGGGGACGATCCCGGCGCGGATCGCGTCGCGCAGCCGGAACATGATGGTGCCCTTGCCGCCGCAATCGCGGATCGTCGTCAC
>JBBSFO010000231.1:0-7707 GCA_038238655.1 Thermomicrobiales bacterium
CTGAAACCCTGCAGTCGCCGGAATGCATTGCTCCTTCGCCGCTCGGTTCGTCTCGTCCTGAGTGCCCATATGTGTCAAGTCAGTTACGACGTGATGTGCTCCGACAGAGAACACCTTCGTTCGCTCCGCCAGCAAGCCCGGCGCTGCGCGCCTTCCTGCGGGACTGCGGGGCTTGCTTCTGTTGCGAACTCCGCCGTGCCGCTTCTCGCCGGTTGAAAGACGACTACATGGGGGAGGGCCTGCCGTTCGCGGGCTTGCCGGCGTTCGCAGAGACGCAGAAGGGGCGCGGTGGTTAGTCATCCCCATGTGCCGGGACATGCAGCGCGCGCTCCGCGAGGGCAGGCCCCGCCGCGACCGCCTCCTTGTGCGCGCCGTCCGCGCTCGCACGCAGCAGCACCCACGTCTCGACTGACGCGCGCCCGTGCGCCGCCACGTACGCCGCCACCGTCGCGAGGGTCTCGTCCTCCGTGTCGGCGGACGCGTTCATGTTGGCCGTGTCGAAGTCGTGCAGTTCGTAGATCATCGTCGCCCTCACTCTCATAAAGGAGAGTACTCGATCACGCAGGCAAGGAGATCGGTCGCTTCTCCCCAGACCGTATCGTGCCCCGGCCCGAGGGTTTTCCGGATGCGGAATCGCCCGTCGTCGGGGAGGTCCGCCGTAGCGACCGTGCGCCAGCCACGGCGGGGATAGGCTGCGGCGGTGGCGCGGGCCTGCGCCGCGGTCGCGTACATCGCGAGGCCGTCCCAGAGGGTGGCGAGGTCCGCCGCCGGTGGGGCGGGTCGGCCGCGCGCCGCGTTCGAGACAAAATCCGCGACGGTGGGTGTGGTGCGGCGCAAGAGCCGATAGAGACGACGGATGGGGGCACGTCATGCATCGACGGGGCCATCCGCCTCACCACGCGGGCGGCGCTGCCGCGCGTACTTGCCGCGCCGATCCCGGTACGTCCGCCGGTACGCCTCGATCTGATCGTCAGCGATAAGGAGTAGTCCGGCGCGCTGCTCCCCGCCGCCGACGCGCACCGCCGCCAACTTGCCCTTCGCGATGGCGTCACGCACTGCCCCCGGCGTCATGCCGAGGTGGTGCGCTGCTTCTGCGACCGTCCGCATCGTCGTGTCCATGCCTTCATCATAAGAGGCCAATAGGCAAATTACCAGCCCAGACCCCTTGACAGATTAGACAAAAGATGCTAATATGCATGTATTAGAGGAGCCGTCCCCTAAGACCGAAGAGGCCCCGCCGGTGCGGTCACACCGACAGGGCGGCGCACAGGAACATAGGAGGTTCCCATGCAGGCAGAGTATCGCACCGTTTCCGCTCCCGTCACCCTGATCGTCCCCGCCCAGGTAGATACCACCACCCCGCTCACCCTCTTCGCCACCGTCGAAGAAGTCTACGGCAGCATCGCCGGGAGTGCCGTTTCCCGTGAGGTCGTCCATCTCCTCTTGGAGGCGACGCGCGATAGTGGCGCGGTCGTCGTCCTCTACCGGCACGATAACGAGACCACGGCGCGCCGGACGATCACGAGGCGGCGCGCGCGTAACGATTCTCGCAGGGGCGGTGATCCTGCCGCCCCTCCCCGCTAGGAGTACTGCCATGACGACCACCAAAGTCCGCTTCATGACGCCGACAATCACCGCGACACCCGCAGCCCTCGAAACACTCGCGACGGCGGGTATCGCACCGGCGGCAGTGCTGGCCCGCCACTTCGCCGGCGAGTGGGGTGGCCAGCCGGATAACGCCGCGCGCAACGAGGAATATCTAGCATCCGGGGAGGGGATGCTGCTCAGCGTCTTCGCCGACATCCCAGGCGGGCCGCTGTGGATCATCTCGCACATCGGCTGCGGCGACGACGATTACACGACAATCCTTCTGCCCGCCGAGTATTGAAGCCCACGAGGGGAATAGGTGGAAGATGCTCACGAGCCGCGATGCTGAGCGGCACCTATCTTTCGACTTTCGGCGATTCGAATTTTCGAGGATTCGCGATGGCTTCATCCCTCATGAACTACGACGATCAATACCGACAGGCAGCCCTCGATCTCACGGCTGGCCTAGAAGGTGCAGCACCAGCGCGGGCAGTGTCTCCGCGCCGCCAATCGTCACGGCCACGGAATCAGTTCCATACGTTGATGCCAGCGAACCGCCCTCTGCATGACGACCTTTGGCAGGAATACCGGTTGGAATGCGACGTCCGTGAACGGGAGGGCCTGCCGTTCGTGAGCCTGCCAGAGTTCGCGGCGATGCGTGACTGGGCGGATCGGGTGGACGAGCCGCAGGATGTGGCGTGGCCCGCAGTTGCCGATGATGACCGCAAGGAGCGGCGTCGCCGGTCGATGTAAACTTGGCGAACGGTGGGCGTCGAATACTCGAATACTCGAAGATTCGAATCCCATCTTGGAAGGAGGCAATCCGATGGGCAACGACCGCAAGCGGCTGCGCGAATGGGTCCTCGCGCAAGAACCGCGATTCAGCAAAGGCGACGTCTTCGGCCCCGCCCTCTGGCGATTGACGGGTGGCACCGTGGGTGGACGGACGACGCTTGATGCACTTGCTGAGGCGACCGGTTACTCAGTCCAGGATACGCGGACCCTCGTACTCCTCTACACCCTTGAGGGCTATATGTTCCGCCATGATAACGATGAAATCGAGATCACCGAACGCGGCGTGGTGTGGCTCATCACGGGCGGATAGCATGAGAGGCGCGGGCGGGGCTGGACCGGACGTACTATGCGGGGATCGAACGGGGCGAGCGGAACCCGTCGGTGAAACAGCTCGCGAAGATCGCCGCTGCGCTCGATGTTGGGATCGCGACATTATTCACCGAGGAGTCGGCAGGAGAGTAACAACCACTGAGCGACATATCCCTTTCAATCAGCAGAGAGGATCTGTACACGGATCGTCGTTGCGAAGCGGGGGAGGGGTGTGATGAGTTTGTCCAGATACGCGGCGAGGGCGAGGGGCGGATCCGTCCGCTGCGCGGCCTGCTCACGCACGATCGTCGCGAGGGTGTCGGCGTGCGCGGGATAGAGTTCCATCAGGAAGGCGTCGGGGTGGAGGGCGCGGACACCGAAGGGGGTGACGTCGGCGGGACGGAAGTGGCGCAGGTTGAACGTCGCGATGTCCGCCCCCGCCCGCACGGCGGCGGCGGCGACGTGCTGATCCTTCGGGTCGTTCGTCATCGCGGCGATGCGGGCTTCGTAGCCGACGATCGCGGCGCGGGGGAAGTACCGTCGCATCGCCGCGAGTAGGGCGTCGATCCGCGCCGGGTCGCGCCCGAACTCCCCGATCAGTGTCCGTCGCGCCTCGGCGAGGATCGCCGCGGTCCCGCGCACGCGGCACAGGCCGACGGCGTCGGCGTCGAGCAGGAGGTCGCGCACCAGCGCCTGCACGATCACGTTCGCGTCGAGCACGATCTGCGGGTAGGGCACGTTCAGGGGCGGTCTTCGGAGAGCGGCACGTAGTCGAGATCGTCCAGCCCCGCCGCGATCGAGAGGCGGGTGATCTCGCGGACCCCGTCGCGCCGCGCCACACGGTCGCGTGCACGGTACTCCTCGAGGTCGCGCCGGGCGACAGACGTCGCGCCGCCCTCGCGCGCGAGGGGGACACCCGCAGCGGTGAGGAGGCCCGCCACCGCGTCCACATCCGCCATCAGGAAGTCCGCCGCCTCTTGCATGGACAGGCGGTCGCGCGTGGCAGGCCGACGGCCGATGCGACCCGACGGAGTTGTTCCGGCTGGAGGTACAGGCGTCTGCTGCTTCGGCATCGGTCTCTTCTCCTTCCGTAGAGTGTACACCCCGCGACAATCGTCGGTGAAGAGCGGAGACAAGAAAAGGTCGCCGCGCAGTCTCCGACACCGATCAATCGGGGTAGGGGATGCTCCTTAATCGTCCATTGTCGGTTAAGAAACCTTATGCGCCATCGTGGTGTTGTCGCGGATTGGCCGATCTCTCGTCTGTCATGGCGCCTCTAATCGCTGACGGATCGTCGCGACAAAGCGAGGCACGTTGACCGCGAGACCATCCAGTATCTCGGCCAGTGTTTGCGGCGGCTTGCGCCGGTCGCGCTCCTGCTGCCGGAGGATGCCGAGCATCGCGTCGGGGTCGGCCTGGAGCAGGCGCAGGAGAAGAGCGTCGGGGTGGATCGCACGTAGGTTGAACGGCACCAGGTCCCGCTCGTGGAAATCACGCAGGTTGTTCGTCACGATCAAATCGACCTGCGCGTGTCGTGCAGCAGCAGTGACGTGCCGGTCCTTCGGGTCGTTGGTCATCTGATCGGTGGATGGCTCGTATCCGGTGATCGACGCATCGGGGAAGGCCGTCCGCATGACTTCAAGTAGGCGTGCGGCCTGTGCGGCGGTGGTCAGCCGCTGGCGAACGAGCGTGCGCTCAACCTCGGTAAGGATCGCATCGGTCCACCGTACTTGGCAGAGGCCTGCTTCAGCGGCGCGCAAGATCGTATCGCGCACCGAGAGCGGCACGAGCACATTGGCGTCCAGCAGGATCGTGGGGATCGGCACAGGTTAGGAGGCGTCGGTTTTGAGGGTGCTGAAGGGAATATCGCCGAGCCCCGCCTCTTGGCTGAGTTGGGTGAGCTCCCGCAAAGCCGCCCGACGGATCGCATCACGCTTCCGCTTATACGCAAAGATATCGTCGCGGCGCAGGCGACGGCGCTCGCCTCGCCCGGTGGACGGCATTTCTCCCTCGTCAAGCAACTGCATAAGGTATCCCCGTGGCACGTTAAGAAGGTCGGCCGCTCGGGTGATGGTCAGCGTCTCGGCTTCCTGGGCGGTATCGGGTTGTCGCGGCAATGCGCGAGCCATGCAATGCCCCTCTCTGTCATCCCCCGACATCGACAGCGGGAGTGATGTAGCCGAGATTCGTCAATCGGATCGTCATCGCTTGCAAGCTGACGGCATATAGATCTGCCAAGTAGCGGATTACCTCATCGTCCTCGTAATCGACGACCGATGAGCGTACATCGCGGCGAATCATCTCCGTGGGCATCAAGAGCTCGGCGGCAAATGCGTTCGCGGCGATCTCTTTCGGGTCGACGGCGCGCGCTGATTTCTCATCACGCATGTGAACGCTGTAGATTCTATCGATGTGAATATCCTCGTTCGAGTGCAAGCAAAGGTGACCAATTTCGTGTGCAATCGTGAAACGCTGGCGCGTCTTGGGATGCGACGCATTGACGCCGATGACGATGTGGTCCTCTTCGTGAAACAGCAGCCCAGACAACTCCCCTTCAAAGGGTTCGTAGGTGACTTGAGCGCCGAGGTACCGGGCGATGCGCTCAACCGGAACCGGGGCGGTAGTTGTTTCAGTCTGGCGCAGTAGCGCCTCGACGCTGACCCGAATTTGCGCCCTCGTTCCCTGCACGCTTTACCCCCTTTCGGCTTCACCCCCGCACCACTCGCAGCACCCACTCGCGCTCGTTCTCATCCGTCGGTAGCTTCATGTGGAGACGTGTCTCGATATCGCTCGACGTGGAGCGCGCGGTGCGGGGCAGAAGGGTACCGGCATCGACATTGAGCGCCGCCGCAAGTGCATACAATGTGTGAACCTGTATCTTCTGGTGCCCGCGCTCGATATTGGTGATCGATGTGCGAGTGAGACCGATGCGCTGTGCGAGCTCCTCCTGCGTCAGCTTTGCCGTTTCACGCGTTGCACGAACCCGCGTTCCGAGGTCGCCATAGAGTGCGTCTTCCCAGGTTAAGGGCATTGCCGCCGCTCCTTTCTCTCCCAGTATGGGAGAGTAACGCGTGAATGTCAACCCCGGTAACAGTCATCATCGTTGACGTTAATAAGTCAGTGTTATTGACAAACATACCTTGCGTCTGTTAGCCTTTGGATAGTTGCTCAGTGGACGTACATCCCAAGAAAGGTAGAAACGCATGGACAAGAATGAGCTCAGTGTGACGATCAAGTCGCAGTCCGGCAGGACATGGCTTGACGCCGTGTTCAACGCGCATCAGAGCGCGCGCCATCTGCTGGAGAAAGCGCTCCACCATTTCCACCTCGATGCCCGCCAGCAATATGAAGTTCTCCTCGTGCAGGGCACCGGACAGCGCACGATCCCGCTGGACGAGTCGCTCGCATATGCGGGCGTGCAAACGGGCGAGACACTACTCGTCCGCACGGTCGGTCGCACGGTGGACGGCTAACGATGCACCGAGTCGTCACCGAAGCACTCCTCGCGGACGAGGAGATGGCGCTCCATGAAGCGGTCACCACGGGCGTGCTGGTCCGGGTCGAGCGCCGGGGCACGCTCCTCGTCACGGAACTGCCGCGCACGGTCTACGGGGCGGTCGGGTTCGCGGGAAGCCTCGTGCCGGATCTTGGAAGGCGGAGCACCGCGACGATCGTCGCGGTGCTCCGTTGTGACCATTACGATACCAATCCCCCGTCACTCGGCTTTGTGACAGATTGGGATGCGGAGCACGATCTGCCCTTCGTGCAGTGGCCAAAGGGTATCGGTATGATCCATCAGCACTACGCGACCGGTAAGCCCTTCCTCTGTCGACCGGGCGTGCGCGAGTTCCACGCGCATATCCAGCACGGCGACCAGCCATGGGACCGGTATCGCGGAAATGTGCGACCGCGCGACATCCTCCACGATCTCGCGCGCGATCTCCGCACGAAGCAGGTGTTCGGATGAGCAGCCCGTTCCTCGTCATTCCCCCGACGCTCGCGCGCTGGTTCGTTCCCCGGCAGGCGCTCAACGATACGCGTGACATGCTCGCCGACCCGGGTGAGGAGGGCTACGAGGCCGCAGTGTTGTGGCTGGGGTGGGTGATGTCCGAGACTGCGGCGCAGGTAGCGACCGTCCACTTCCCACACCAGATCGCCTACCATACCGAGGAGAGCGTGGCGGTGGAGATCCCCGTGAAGGAGTGGACGGACCTCGCGTTGCGACTGCCGCCCGGCGCATTCGTGCTCGCGAAGGTGCACTCGCATCCGGGGGCGGCGTATCACTCCGAGGTTGATGCCGCAAATCCCTACCTCAGCCATGAGGGCGCGGTCTCGATCACCGTCCCGGACTTCGCGCGTGCGCCGATACACAACCTCATGTCCTGCTCGGTGAATGTGTTTCGGGTCGGCCGGTGGCAGGAGATGATCCCGGTAGACATCCAGCGGGCTTTCATCATTGAAGAGCGTGCGACATGACCGAGTACGAGGCGGACGGGCGCCTCCGCTGGGTGCAGACGCTGCAGTTGGTCGGAGACGGTCCACAGGTCGAGGGGATCCAAGGGCGTTTGGATGAGACGCCCATCACGATCGTCGTCGCGCCCGCCGATGCGGGCACTTCCGCCGCGCAGGTGACGGCCCTCACCGCCGTCAACCTCCTCGCACGCCTCTTCCGTCGGATCATTATCGTTGTCCCGGACGGCGTGGCTGCGGACGCGCGCCTGCCCTTCGTGGCGGGGTCGCTCGGGGTGGCGCTCGTCTCCTTCGCCGAACGCGTGCATCCCACCGTCCACGCCGCCCTCGCCGCAGCGCCGCCCCCGGGCTCGGTCATCCTGCACATCGCGCCCTTCACGCAGACAACGGGTACCGCTGCGGTGTATTGGAGAGCACTAAAAAGTCGGGGGTATCGAACCAGAGCAGGCGTTACCTATCTTGTGCTGCTGGCCGGTGTTCTTCGCGCTGCTCCGTACGCCGTTTCTCTGCTCCCGGCGGGTTCTCCGCACGCGTGTACTTGTAATA
>JBBSFO010000232.1:0-7680 GCA_038238655.1 Thermomicrobiales bacterium
CGCATCGGTGAGGTCGCCCCCGGCGTCGGCCCAGGTATGACCGCCATCGCGCGATATGCGCAGACCGGCTTCCACGCCCGCCGTAAACAGCGTGCGATCGCGGTCGAACTGCGGCGAGGCGACAAGCGTAGTCAGAAAGGCCGCGTGCAGCCCCGCATTCGCGGGCATCCAACGATCATCCGCTGCGGTGATCGCGAGGCGTACCGCCCCTGACCGATAGCACGCGGCCACCAGCGTCTCCCCGTCGCCGTCCGGCACAAAGGCGAGGTTGAGCACGGGCGGCAGCGTTGTATCCGTCAGCCGCCACGTTGCGCCACTGTCGTTTGAGAGCGCTACCCCGCCATCGGTCGCCACGGCAATGCGGCGGGAGTTGTCGTGCAAGGCAAAGGCAATCGCGCCGATGCCGCCGTCGGGCAGGCCCGGCACGGCATCCCAGGTAACGCCGCCATCGTCCGACCGCCACAGGCCGTCGCTCTCGGTCCCGGCGAAAACAAGCCGGTCGCGCGTAAACGTGGGTGAGACCGCCAAACATTGCACCGCCGGTTCGTCGAGCGGTAATTCGACCGCACGCCACGATTTGCCGCCATTGCGGGTGCGGTACAGTCCCGATGTCGTGGCCGCGAAACCGGTCAGGTCGCGCGCGGCGTCCGGCGAGAACGCGAGCGCCAGCACCGTGAGGTCCAGCAGTCCCGGATTTGCCCCGGTCCATGTCCGCCCGCCATCGTCGGAACGAAGGATGCCGTCCTGCTGCGTGCCGATGAAGACGCTTTCTTCCCCGTTCGGGTCCGGTACGACCGTCATCGCGAAGACACGACCGCCGGAGAGCGCTTGTTGCCAGGTCTGCCCGGCATCGGTCGAGCGGTAGCATCCGATCTGCGTGCCTGCAAACAGCAGATGGTTCTCGGCGAACCGCGCCGATGTCGCGATGACGGTGAGCAGTGGGAGTGGCGTGTCGCCACCGGGCGACCATTGTCGCCCTCCGTCCACTGAGGAAAATAGCCCCGTCGCTGTCGCCGCGAAGAGGGTCGGTCCGCCTCCATCACAAGGCGCGGTTGCCAGTGCGACAATCGTCCCGCCCTCGTGGCTTGCCAGCCGTTCCCATTCCCCCGGCATCGCGTCTCCTTCTATCGCCGCGTCAAACCGGATCAACGCAGAGAGCGCAGAGACGCAGAGAATGCGGAGGAATACAGGGGGAAAGGAAAGAGGAAACAATTTCCCCTCTTTTTCTCCTCTGCGCCCTCTGTGTCCTCTGCGTCTCTGGGGTTCAATTGTTTCCTCTTACGGCGTCTTGACCGTCTCGGGCCGCTTATGGCGAACAAGGACAGCGGTGGTGAGCGCCATGACGACGGTGCTGACGGCCCCTTCCAACGCGGCCCGCACGACCGGCAGGGGATCAATGATTCCGCCGTCTGTCGCATCAACCCACTGGCGGCGGAGGACATCAAAGGTCCACCCCGGTGGACGGGGGTGGGCGTCGCCGAAGAGCGCGCTCGCGTCAATGCCCGCGTTCGCCGCGATGGTGCGCAGTGGCGCGGGGAGCGCCCGCGCGAGCAGTCGCACGCCGAGCGCCTCGTCCCCGCGTAAGTCGTCCGCGAACCGTTCCAGGGCGGGGACGCAGGCGAGCAATGCGCCCCCGCCACCCGCCACGGCCCCCTCTCCTAAGGCCGCTTGCGCCGCCGTCACCGATGCCTCGACACGCGCGCGCACCGCCGTCCGTTCGGTCTCGGTCGCCGCGCCGACGTGGACGAGCGCCGCCGTACCGGCGAGTTTGCCGATCCGCTCCCGGACGTGTCGCCGCGCGTCATCGTCCGGGGCGAGCGCGCGCAACTCCGCCTTCGCTTCGCTGATCCGGCGACGAATGTCGCCCTTCTCGCCGCGCCCACCGAGAATGCTGAAGGTGTCTGCGGTCGCCCAGACCTGACGCGCGCGTCCCAGATCGGCAATCGTCAGTGCGGAAAGACGCCCGCCCGTCGTTGCCAGGAAAGCTTTTCCGCCGGTGGCGACGGCGATATCCTCCAGGATGCGCGCCCGCTGCGCGCCCGTGCCCGGCGCGCGTATCGCGAGCGCGCCGTCGAGCACGCCCCGCTCGCGATTGACGATCAACAGGCCGAGCGCCGCCGTGCTGATCTCCGGTGCGATCACGACCAGTTGCCGCTCCCCCGCCGCGACGCACGCTTCGAGCGTGGAGAGGAGATCACCGGCGCTGGTGAGCGGGTAATCGGTGGCGAGGATGCGCGGCTCGTGCAAACGACCGACCGTTTCGCCCGCTTTGAGCAGATACGAGGAAAGGAGACCGCTGGGCCAGCGCAGGCCGTCAATATAGTCGGCGGTCGTCGTCGTTCCCTGCCATTCCTCGATCACGACTGCGCCGTCCGCCCCTACTGCCTCGACCAGTTCGCCGATTGTGGCGGCGAGGTCGGCATCGCGAATGATCCCCGCGATGCACCGCACTACTTCCGCCGCCGATTCGACCGGGCGGGCCTGATCCTGCAATTCCCGTAGTGCAACGCCTAACCCGCGCTCGATGCCGCGTCGCAGGGCCATCGGATCGGCGTCGGCGGCAATCGGGGTCGCGGCGGCATGTATCAAGGCGTGCGCGAGCGTCACCGCCGTCGCCGCGCCATCGCCGGCACGCTCGAAGACCGTCCAGGCGAGATGCCGGATGAGCATCGCGCCCATATCCGCAAAGGGATCGCCGATCTGGATCGTCCGCCGCATGATCGTCGCGGCGTGGTCGAGGATTTCGGGGGGGTCGGTCGGGAATTGCCCGGCAATCACGACCGTTCGTGCCAGTGGCCCGAGGGTGGGGCCAACGACGGCAGCCATGACATCTATGCCGCGCAACAGGGCTGTGCGCGCCGCGTCTCCTCCCAAAACGAGCTGCTGGCCCGGTCGCGCACTGTTGGTCACGCTCCGCGTATCCGTGCCGACGCGTCGCCGTGACCCCACTGTATCAGCGCTTTTGCTCCTCATGGCGGTGTAGTCTATACGCCCGCTCGAACCCTGTCACTACGGCCACCGACATGCCGGGCACAACGAGATTTCCCGTTGGAGTCACCACTATGACGAAGCCCCCACGTCTGTGAACCACAAGTCCGGTCGTTCGATGCTCTTTCACCAGTTCGTGAACTGCCCATCGCGCCGCTGCCACTTAGGGGCGTCCCAGTAACCGAAGGGGTATTTCTCCGCCGCGACGGCTTCATCGAAGGTGACGCCGAGGCCGGGCGCGGTGGGCAGCGGGAAGGCCGTGCCCGCGATCGTCGGGAAGGTTGGGAAAACGTCGTGGGTCCAAGCGGCGGCGTTGCGGTGCGAGTATTCCAACTGCGCGAAGTTGCTGATTGCGGCGCAGAAGTGGATCGTCGCCGCCGTACAGACGGGGCCGAGCGGGTTGTGCGGCATCACGTCAATGTAGTGCGCCTCGCACCACCCCGCGACCTTTTTCGCCTCCGTGAAGCCGCCGACATTCGAGATGTCAATACGTGCGAAGTTGAGGATGCCGCGCTCGATGTACGGCAAAAACTCCCACTTACTGGCGAATTCCTCGCCGATGGCAAAGGGAATGGGCGTCATCGTCCGTAATTGTTCGTACGCCTCCGGGCTTTGCGCGCGGATCGGCTCTTCGAGGAACATCAGGTTGACATCCGTCACCTGCTGGCAGAACAACGCTGCCTCCGCGACGGAGAGGCGATGGTGGAAGTCAATCGAAAGGCCGACCGCCGGGCCGACCGCCGCGCGCACTTCCCGAATCCAATGCGCCGCCAATGCCAGGGACTCCATCGGCTCGAAGATTGCGCCGTCGCCGCCCGTCCAGCCGTCGCCCGGCATACCGGGGCTGAAGCGGAGGAAGCGCCACCCCTCGGCGATGGCGGCCCGTGCTTTTTCGACGATCTCCGGGCCGGTCAGCGTGCCGGGAGTGGCGAAGCAGCCGATCTCGGTACGGCATGCGCCGCCGAGCAGCTGGTAGACCGGCACGCCGAGCGACTGACCGAGGATATCGTAGAGCGCGATGTCAATCGCCGAAACGACCGCCCCGGCGATCTTGCCGCCCTCGAAGTAGTGGCCGCGATACAAGACTTGCCACAGGTGTTCGATCTGGCGTGGGTCCCGCCCGACGAGAATCTGCGCGAAATGGTCCACCATCCCCTGCATCGCCAGTTCACGCCCGGAGATGCCACCCTCGCCGATGCCGGAAATCCCCGCGTCCGTCTCGACCTTGACGATGAAACAATCCCGATGCCCGACCCAGACCGGATACCCCGTGACCGCCGTGATCTTCATGGCCCTACCTCACCCCCGGCCCCCTCTCCATCGCAATGGAGAGGGGGAGCAAAACAAAAACTGAGCGGAGACATTCCCCGCTCAGTCCTCAGTCCTGTGTTTAATACGCCGCGAGTTTGCGGACCGCCTCGGTGACGATCGCCGGGTTCGGGATGATCGCCGTTTCCTGCTCGTTGTTGTATGGGATGTGGCAATCGAGTGCGCCGATGCGGACAATTGGGGCGTCGAGCGAATCGAGGCAGTTTTCGGCGATGAACGCGCCGACTTCCGCGCCGATGCCCATCGTCTTGTTGTCCTCGTGAAGAATCAGGACCTTGCCCGTCTTCGCCGTCGTCGCCGCGATAGCGTCGAGGTCGAGTGGGTGGAGGGTGCGGAGGTCGAGCACTTCGACGTTGATCCCCTCGCCCTCGACGGCCTGCGCCGCTTCGAGCGCCCAATGGACGCCGACGCCGTAGGTGATGACGGAGAGTGTCGTCCCGTCGCGCTGCACCTTCGCCTTGCCGATGGGCACCGTGTAGTCGCCGTCCGGCACCTCGCTCTTGTAGCGGCGGTAGGACTTCTTGTGCTCGTAGAACATCACCGGATCCGGGTCGCGGATCGCCGCGAGGATCAGCCCCTTCGCGTCGTACGCGGTGGCGGGGATGACGACCTTCAGGCCGGGGATGTGGCAAAACAGCGCCTCGACACTCTGCGAGTGGTAGAGTCCGCCGTGGACGCCCGCGCCGAACGGCGAGCGGAAGACGACCGGGCAGCCCCAGTCGCCGTTCGAGCGATAGCGGATGCACGCCGCCTCGTTGACGATCTGGTCGTACGCGGGCAGGCTGTAATCGGCGAACTGCATCTCCGCGATCGGTTTCAAGCCGGAAAGCGCCGCGCCAATCGCGATCCCGGCGATGCCGACCTCCGCGATCGGGGTATCGAAGGCGCGGTACATGCCGAATTCCTGCTGCAAGCCGTCGGTGATCTTGAAGACGCCGCCTTTGAAGCCGACGTCTTCGCCCATCACGACGACAGTCGGATCGCGCGCCATCTCATCGTGGATCGCATCGTGAATGGCATCGGCAATCGTCTTCTCGGGCATTTACCCTTCCTCCGCGTAAATATGGCGACGGGCCTCGCTCGGCTCTGCCGCCGGGGCGGCCTCGGCGCGATCCAGCGATTCACGGATCTCCGCCGTGATCTCCGCCGCCATCGCGGCATCGGCATCCTCGGTCAGCGCGCCGCGCTCGACCAGGAAATTGCGCATCCGCGGGACGGGATCGTACTTCTTCAGTTCGTTGCGCATCTCGTCGGTGCGATAGCGGTCGTTGTCGTCCGAAGAGTGGGCGACGAGCCGGACGCAGTTCGCCTCGATCAGCGTCGGGCCCTCTCCCCGGAGGGCGCGCTCCCGCGCCTCGCGCGTCGCGTTGTAGACGGCGATGACATCCGTGCCGTCAATCAACTCGGCGTGCATCGCATACCCCTTCGCGACGCGATTCGCGACGCCGCCCTCCGGCAGTTCGTACTGCTCGGGGACGCTGATCGCGTAGTGGTTATTCTCGATAAAGAAGATGACGGGCAGTTTGTGGATGCTGGCGATGGCGGCGGTTTCGTGGAAATCGCCCTTCGCGGTGGCACCCTCGCCGGAATAGGAGATGGCGACGAAATCCTCGCCCTTCACCCGCGCCGCATACGCCGAACCGACGGCATGTGCCATCTGGGTGGCGACGCTGCTGGAACCGGTCGGCATCCGCCATTGGACGCTCGATGGGTGGTTCGGCAGTTGCCGACCGCCGCTGTACGGGTCGTCCCGCTTGCCGAGGACGCCGAGGAGCAGATCGTAGGGGGTGAACCCCATCGTCAGGGCGACCGACATGCTGCGGTAATAGGTGTACAGGTAATCGCTGCCCCGGTTCATCGCCATCGCGCTGCCGACCTGGGCCGCTTCGTGACCCTGGCTGGTGATGACGAAGTGGGTCTTGCCCTGGCGGGATAAAATCCAGAACCGATCCGCGAGGAGACGCCCGGTGACCATTATCCGGTACATTCGCCTCAGTTGGTCTTCCGATAGATCACCCGGGTCCGCCAACGCTGCTACGGGCGCCTCCACCACACTGCTCATTGTCGCGGCCTCCTCAACCTTTCGATCAGTACCGCACGCTCTTTTGCGTTACTCCTATACAGGGAAACGTTCCACGACGTTCCCCCGTGACGCGCTGCGCCCTATCATACCACGCCGCGCTTTTCTGCCTATACATTGCGCCAAATCGGCAGATGTCAGGATGCGTCGGTTTGCGGTGAGGCGAAGAATCGCATACGCTTGCGTGACACACTGCGGTCGTTGCAAGAATGAACAACGGGCATCAATCGGGAAAGAGGGAAGTCATGGTCGTCGCTCGCGTGTCCCGCCTGCTGTCCGTATCGCTTGCCATGGCCCTCGCCTTGTTCCTGCTCGCCGGGGTCGCCCCCCTGCCCGTGCGTGCGGGGACGAACTACAGCGTGACGGTCACGCTGCACGACGCCAGCCCCGGCCTCGTCGGCGGCGACAGCGATATCAGGCATACCGGGGCGGGGGGCTGTGCGCTGTCCGGCCTGCCCGGCGCGCTGGGCTGCTCGCTGCGCGACGCGGTGGTCTTCGCATTCAACAAGACCGCCGTTGACACGACGACGATCACCCTGCCCGCCGGGACGTACACGCTGCGTCGGCTGGGAAACAACGAGGACTTCGGATCGGACGGCGATCTCGACCTCCACAACACGACAGTGATCAATGGCGCGGGAGCAGGGACGACGATTGTGCAGGCGAGCGCGACGGGCGACGCCAGCGGGGCGATCGATCGGGTCTTCGATGTGGGGGCGATCAACGGGGGGACGGCGACGATCAGCGGGGTGACGGTCCGCTACGGCGGGAACACGGCGGATGGGATCGGCGGGGGCATCGCGGTGCGGACCGGCTCGTCGCTGATGCTGAACGGCTGCGTGATCAGCAACAACCAGAGCAGCCAGAGCGGCGGGGGCATCTATAACGCGGGCACGCTGACCATGACGAACAGCACCGTCGCCGACAATCATGCGGGTACATCCGGTGACGGCGGGGGCATCTCCAACGCTGGTGGCACGTTGACGGTGACGAACAGCACCTTCTTCGGCAACAAGGCCGGTAGCATCGGCATCGGCGGGGGCATCTTCAACAACCGTCCACTGACGGTGACGAACAGTACCTTCGCCGGCAACAGTGGGTTTAATGGCGGCGGCATCTATAACTTTTCTAGCGGCACGCTGACGGCGATCAACACCCTGATCGCCGTCAATATCGCGACGGGTGGGAATGGCCCCGATGTCGTCGGTGCCTTCGCCCCAGCCAGCAAGAACAACCTGCTCGGCAACGGCAGCAGCGCGACCGGCATCACCAACAACACCAAC
>JBBSFO010000233.1:0-7679 GCA_038238655.1 Thermomicrobiales bacterium
ATGGAGCAACGGACCGACGGAAGGGCACATCAACCGACTGAAGACACTGAAGCGGCAGATGTACGGGCGGGCGAAGTTCGATTTGCTGCGTCAGCGACTGCTCTACCCGCAATGAGATTCACCGCGAATGCCCAAGAGCCAGACTCATGTGGCTTAGTCCAATGATGTGGTCATCCTCGATCCCGACCGACACGTGCAGGAGACGGTGCGTTTTCTCTTTCACACCTTCCGCCGTACCGGTTCAGCGTGTGCGACCGTCCGTGCCTTTCGTGACGGGCAGGTCTGCTTCCCGCGTCGTCTGCGCAGCGGTCCCCACCAGGGGGAGTTGGTCTGGGGTGAGATTCATCACGATGATGTGCTGCGGCTGCTGCACAACCCGTGTTATGCCGGAGCCTTCGTCTTCGGCAAGACGCGCACGACGAAGACCGCCGACGGCAAGATGCACATCGCGACCCTGCCGCGTGAGGAGTGGCAAGTCGTCATTCGCGACGCGCACGTTGGCTACATTACCTGGGAGGAGTATGAGGGACACCTCGCGCAACTGGCGGCGAACAGCCAGGCCTACGCCCCACAGCGTCTCAGTCCGCCGCGGGAAGGGCCGGCCTTGCTGCAGGGGCTCGTCATCTGTGGACGGTGTGGCGAACGGATGACGGTGCGCTATCACCAGCGCGGGGGGCAGCGCATTGTGCCGGATTATCTGTGCCAGCGCGACGGGATCGCACATGGGGTCGTGCCCTGTCAGCGGATTCCCGGACGCGATCTCGATGCTGCGGTCGGCACCCTCCTCGTCGCGGTGATGACGCCCGAGGCGATCGCCGTGACGCTCGCCATCCACGACGAACTGCGCGCCCAGGCGGCGGAGGCGGAACGGCTGCGCCAGCAACAGGTCGTGCGCGCGCAGTATGAGGCGGAATTGGCACAACGCCGGTATGTGCATGTCGATCCCGAGAATCGGCTGGTCGCCGACGTGCTCGAGAGCGAATGGAACGCCAAACTACGTGGCCTCGCCGCCGCGCGCGAGGCAGCGGAGCAGCAACGGCAGCGCGACGAAGCACGCCTGAGCCTCGCCGAACGCACGGCGCTGCATGACCTGCCGCAGGATTTCGCCCGTGTCTGGCACGATCGACGCACGACGGATCACGAGCGCAAGCGGATCGCGCGTTTGCTGATCGAGGACGTGACCATCGAGAAAGGAGCGCAGATCATCGCGCACGTCCGCTTCAAAGGTGGGGCGGCCCACACCCTCGCAGTCTCGCTCCCACCGCCGTTCGCACAATCGCGGTTGACGTCACCGGAGACACTGGCGGCGATTGATCGCCTCCTGGAAACCGGCACGGATGCCGAGGTGTCCACCTGCCTCAACGACCAGGGCGAGCATACCTTCGCTGGCTTGCCCTTCCAGGCCTGCCATGTCTCGGCGTTACGGCGTGCCCACGGACTGAAAAGTCGCTACACACGCTTGCGCGAGGCAGGGATGCGCAGTGCCGAGGAACTCGCAGCCCAACTCGGCGTCACGCCACAGACAATCTGGCAGTGGTACCGCGGCAATCGGCTGTGTGGCGCACGCTACAATGATCGCGGATCGTGTCTGTTTCTGCCGCCAACGGGGTCGCAGGCATGAAAACCACGGCGTGGCTGGCTTGTCCAAATGGTCGCAATCGAGGAGACGAGGTGCAGTATGCAACGTGCTCGTTGCTCCATTCGCGCGTCAATCCCGCCTGCACCGCCGCTTTGTCAAGCAGTAATCCGGCGGCGAATCGGCGCAGGTCGGCGAGTTCGCTAGCCGCCACCTGTGCGATCCAGGCGTCAAGCTTGGCACCCTACCGCTCCCGCGCCATCGTCGAGAACGCCTGCGCGAGCGCATAAGCAGCCTTGATCGCCGGCTCTTCCCGACACACCTGATCGACGCACGCCTGCTGCTTCTCCGTCAGCGTCTCGGGACGCCGTACGAAGAGCATCGCCATTTGACGCGGTGTCGGTGGCCGTTGCGCACTGATCCGTTCGCGATGGCTGCTCGGTCGCTCACCCACTGGCAAGCGTATCTTGGCGAGGAAACGCGAGACATTCGTGTAGGCGTGGCGGTAACCCATCCCACGGATCTCCGCGCACAGCCGCCGCGCGTCGTGGCAGCCCTCATCCCAGCGACGCAGCAGATGCTCCTTATACGGATCGAGCACCGTGCGGCGGACACTGCGGCGCTTGCGCTCCGGTGGTGCGCCAAGTCGGAGATAACGATAGACCGTCTCACGACTGATCTCGACACTGCGGGCGATATCGGCGATCGAGGCTCCCTTGGCGCGCAACGTGAGGACGGCGTCGTAGCGCGCGAGCCATGGGGCATGGCGACGCTCGCTCTCTTCCTCCGCGCGCACTTGCCATGGCTGTAACTGCGGGACGGCGGGAAACGATGCGCACTCACCGGCACCAAAGCGGTTGAGGACGGAACGCTTGTGGTGGAGGAAGGCTTCCATCGCCTCACCGAGGTTCTTGACGAGGTGGAAGCGATCCGCGACTTGGATGGCGTCCGCAGCGCCGCGCGTCGCCCCCTCGATGTAGGGATCGCCGCGATCCCGGCTGATGACGGTGATACCGGGATGCGCCTGCAGCCAGGTCGCGACGGTATCCGGCGCGCGATCCGGCAGGAGGTCGAGTGGCCGGTGCTGTTCGAGGTCGCAGATCATGGTGCCGTAATGCGACCCTCTACGCCATGCCCAGTCGTCGATGCCAATGATGTGCGGCGATCCCACTGGCGGGCCGGGTACAGCACGCACGAGGCGCAGCACGGTCGCGTCGCTCGTCGGCATGCCGAGCGACCGTGCAAGCCGTGCGCCCGCTGCACCACCGAGCGCGAAGCCGATGTGCGTCAGCGTCGCGCGCACACCATGAGTTGAACGCGCCCGCGGGACAGCGAGAGTCGGCAGGCGTTCGCGGAATGTCCGACGCGGGCAGCGGGGATTGCGACAGAAGAAGCGGCGGCCTTGGATGAGTAGCGCGACCATGCGTCCAGCACAGGGCAGATCGGTGATCCGGCGCTGATAGCGGCTATGGACATGGGGGGCGAGCGAGAGGCAGACGGGACAGAGGGCAGTCCGCCGTGTCGAAGTCGCGACGATGGTGAGCGTGTCGGGGTCAGTACGGGCCTGCTCAAGGTGGAACCCGTGGAGTTGGGGGAAGACTGCGGCGAGCGACATGAGAGACTCCTTCACGAGGCACGGGAGCGAAGGAGTGTAGTGTTTCACATCGTCGGCGATTCACCCTCCCTGAGGAAGAGCCGGTATGTCTCGGCTAGGTGCATTATGCGAACATCATTTGTCATCGTTTACCGCCAGTCGCGTTGCGGCTGCGTTCTCTCGTCGGTCGGGATGCCCGAGATAGCGATAGAGCGTGGCCCGCGAGATGCCGAGTGATTTGCAGATCTCCGCAATCGAATGGGTGTGGTCGGCGTAGAGTCCCTTCGCCATCGCCACCTTGGTCGGTGTCCCCAGCTTCTTCGGCCGTCCCCCCAGCCGCCCTGTCGCCCGCGCGGATGCCATCCCCGCCTGCGTCCGCGTGCAACCGCCCTCCCCTTCGTTCGTTCCTCCTATGGCCGGGCGGTGCGGCGCGCGACACGGGGACCTATGGGACACAATGAACAACACTCCTCGCCACCAAGCCACGCTGCGGCACGACGCCATCCTCGGCATCTTCCTCTTCTTGCCCCTCTGACATCCGGCGGGGTCTCGGGTCGGCATGGGTCAGCCAAAGGAGCAGAGCAATGGCGATCGCGAACCCCGAGCTCGATCGTGCGCTGCGGCGTCGCTTCGCGCTCTTTGATCGCCTCGGCTTCCTCGATCGGCGCGGCATGCACCTGATCGATCCGTGGCCGATCGGCGCGTCGCTCGGCATGACGCAGGAAGAGACTGGGCGGGCGCTCGCCACGCTGGAGAGGATCGGCTGGATTGCCCGCTTTGCGCGGGACGGCGGGGAGCGGGTCGCGCTGACCGTCCACGGCCTCGCGCGCCGCTGACCTCGCCGCACAGCAGGTCTCGTGCCGGTGATCGCGACGGCGATCCGCTCAAGTCTAACGCCGATCTGCGCCTTGACGGTGTCATGCGCCAGTACACCGGTACCGCTGGCGAAACCGTGCAACATCGCCGCCCTTAGCATTGGGGATCACACATTCGGACGCACGAGGCCAGCCTATAGCATCACGTCGCCGCCGTTCGGGCAGAGGGTCTGCCCGCAATAGTAGGTCGCGGCGTCCGACGCGAGGAAGACGGCGGTCGGTGCGACTTCGTCGACCTGGCCGACGCGCGGGATCGGCAGCGGGCTGATGTAGTCCCGGCCCGGCTCATCCGGCGTTTCCGGCACGATCCCCGTCGCGATCGGCCCCGGTGCGATGCAGTTGACGAGCACCCCGCGCGCCGCCACCTCGCGCGCGAGCGATTTCGTGAAGCCGATGACCCCCACCTTCGCCGCGGCGTAGTGGGCGAAGCGCTCGCGGCCGATCTGGCCGATCTGCGAGGAGAGATTGATGATCCTGCCGTCGCCCTGCGCGAGCATGCCGGGCAGCACGAGGCGCGTCACGAGGAAGGTGCCGCGCAGGTGCGTGGCGATCATCTCGTCCCACAGCGCGACCGCCATCGTCTCGACAGGCGCGAGCGTGACGAAGTCGGCGTTGTTCACAAGGATGTCAATATGGCCGAACGCGCCGAGCACCCGCTCCATCATCGCACGGACGGATTCGTCCTGCGACACGTTCGTCTGGGTGACGAGTGCACGTCTCCCCATCGCTGCCATCTCGCAATCGCGTAAAGTCGCTTCATGGATATGTCATACCTTGACACTGCACGTACACTCGGTATATGGGGTACACGGGTGGAACGGGTGGAATCTACCGCATGTGGGAGGAATGATGTGACACGCACGATTGCCGTTATCAATCAGAAGGGCGGCGTGGGAAAGACGACGCTCACGATCAATCTCGGGGCAGCCTTTGCCAAAGCGGGGCACAAGGTGCTCCTCATTGACCTCGATCCGCAGGGTCATCTCACGACAGGTGTCGGCAAGAGCGAGCTCTACGACCGGCGGGGTGGCCCAACGCTCTTTGAGGCGCTACGCGGCAAGGATCGTCAGACAATCAACTGGGTGATCGAGAAACACGCGACAGAGGGATTTGACTTCATTCCCTCGAATGCCGACCTCGCCTTAGCCGAGATCGAGATGAATCACATGCGTAACCGCGAGAACAAGCTCTATAACCTGATCAACGCTCTCGAAGGAAATTACGACTGGGTACTGATCGACTGCCCACCATGGCTCGGTACCCTCACCGATAACGCAATCAACGCGGCGCGAAACGTCCTCATCCCGATTCAAGCGGAGGCGACGAGCCTGTGGGCGTTGCAGCTCCTCCTCGACCAGATCACGCGCATCGAGGAAGAGCTAGAGATCAGCGTAAAGATCCTCGGCATCGTCCCCAATCTCGTGACGAACTCGAACATGGGAAGGCAGATTCTCGGGGACTTGCGCGACTCCGCACCATCCATCGCCCCCTTCGATCTACCCAAACGTGTCATCCTCGGTGAGGCATGGCGGGCGGGGCATTCAATCTTTACCTACGCCCCGACGACTGCGGAAAAGAGACACGAACAGGATTCGGTGACGGAGATGTACCTCAAGCTCGCGGAATATGTCCTCAGTCAGGTGCAGGAGGTCGCGAATGTCGGCGTCTGAGCGCAAGGACATCACCGAGCGGTTGCGCTTGCGGAGCGAAGCCAAATCCACGTCCCCGTCACCCGTCACCGACGTGAAACGGATGAAAACCTCGGTCTTCGTCGATCCCGATGTGATGGAAGCACTGGACGCGGCATTCGATACTTACAACTACGAGAACCGAGACGCCCGCGTGAAGAAAGCGATCTTCTTCGAGGAAGTGCTGAAGATCGGCATGCAGCATGCCGATGAAGTGGTAGGAGTGTGCAGGACTATCGGGAAGCGGGGTGGGCGCGGGATGCGGGGCTGAGATACTGAAAGGGTTGAATATACCGCGCATACTTCACATACCGAACCTACCAACACTGTTGAAGGGGTGCCTTTCGGGATTTACAGGCGTGTTACGGTAGAACAAAGAAAAAGCCTCCCCGATGCTTGCCGGCTGGGAGGAGGCTGTGGACTCCGTTTCTGCTAGGAGATAGCAATGACGTTAACACAACACGCCCCAAAACTAAACCCCCCAGAGAGCGAACCTTTCCAATTCGCCGGTTTCTCCTCCCCGAACACGACCGCCGTCCCCGACGAGTTCTTCGACCTCATCGCGCCGAATCTCTCCGAGGCGGAACTCCGCGTTCTGCTGTACATCTTTCGCCGGACTTTCGGATTCAAGAAGCGGTCGGATGACATCTCCCTCAAGCAGCTGGTCGAGGGCATCCAGACGAAGGATGGTCGGATTCTGGACCGTGGCGCCGGCGTAGCGAAATCAACGGCGTGGCGAGGGATCAAGGGACTCGTCACGAAGGGGATCATCGAGTCCACACGCAATGCCTCAGCGCAACGAGGTGACGAGGCGACGACGTATGCCTTGCGATTTCTTGATCCCGTGTTTCGCTACGAAACACCCCCTGTTCCGCCGCGAAACACCCCCCGTGTTTCGCTACGAAACACACAAGAAACAGGAGAGATAACAGACAGTATGACAAGGGCTTCGAAATATTCGAAGCCCTCCACCTGTGGAAAATTTGTGGATAACAATGTAGATAACTCTGCGGATACCCCTTCCTTCTCCATCGTAATACATGATCAGCGCCTCGTGCATCTCATCGGTGACTTCTCCCGTGAGATGGGAGACACTGCGCACATTGCGAGCAACATTACCCAAGCACACCGGATCATGGGAGAGGCGGATGTCGACATCGAGGCGTTCTTCGACCAGCTCTACGAGGCGCGTAACCGAACGCGGAAGGCGGCTGGGATCGAGCGGCGGATGGCGTACTTCTTCACCGTGTTGCGCGACCAACTGGCGTTGAGTAGCGCCTCGGACAGGGAGAGCGAAGAGTAATGAGCGCCGGGCGTCAGATCATCGTTCATCATGTGCGCATCCTCATGCCTGACGATCGAGGAGATACCTGACGCGGCATATGGCCCAAGCGAACGTGGATAAGAGAGGTTCTCCGACCTCGCCAAGGGGGGCGCAAGGTGGTCAGGATGGAGCGGGGATGGCCTTGTCGTCCACCTCGGCTGAGGATCAACAGCAACTTGCCCTCGCTGTACGTTCGCCCTGTACGCAGCACCTCTGACCCTCTAAATTAGCGATCTGCGGAAGCGGAAAATGGTAGTGCAAGATAAGGGCCCGCTAGGACGCCTTGATGACCGGAGATTTGCGCGATGAATAGCTTCGATATTTGCACCTTTGTGTTAGAGTGGAGTTGAGACGAAGGCACGGTCGTTGGCCTTGTCAAGTCGACCGGTCTTCGTCGTTTGCTCCACTCGTGCCGATGTTGGTAGAGGCTGGTATCGATGGATAAAGTCGAACAACCGATTCCGCGTCGCGAACATACCGCCCCCAAGCGCGTCTGGCTGACACACGAGACACGCGCTGCCGTTCAGGAGTGGGCGGATGTGCAAGGAGTGAGCTTTTCCAGCGCACTCGACACGCTGGCGCGGGTCGGACTAGGCCAAGCACCCGACCTAGCCGTCGCGCC
>JBBSFO010000234.1:0-7669 GCA_038238655.1 Thermomicrobiales bacterium
CTGCGGCGGGAGAGGGGCCGGGGGAAGGGGCCTTTCCCAACCGTTCCCGCTTAGATATTCCCCTTGAACGTGTCGCAGGCACCCATGTCACCGCTCTTGTAGCCGGTGGAAAACCACTGCTGCCGCTGGGCGGAGGAGCCATGCGTCCACGATTCCGGGTTGACGCGGCCCTGAAACTCCTTCTGGATGCGGTCGTCGCCGACCGACGCGGCGGCATTGAGGCCGTCGGCGATGTTCGCGTCCGTCAGTTGCGCGAGGTAGCCGGTCTGCGTCGCATGGTTCGCCCAGACGCCGGCGTAGCAGTCCGCCTGCAACTCGGTGCGCACCGATGCGCTTTGCGGCCCGGTGCGGTCGGAGGAGGCGCGGTTGAGAATACCACCGACGAGGTCCTGGATATGGTGACCGTACTCGTGTGCGAGGACGTATTCCTGCGCGAATGGCCCGCCCGACGCGCCGAACTTCGTTTGCAGTTCATTGAAGAAGCCGAGGTCTATATAGACGGTCTTATCGTTCGGGCAGTAAAACGGCCCGACATCGGTCGTCGCCGCACCGCAGCCGGTCTGCGTCTGGCCGGAGAAGAGCGTCGTTGGTGTGGGTTGATAGCGCATGCCGCGCCGCGCGAACTCGTCCGTCCAATACTTCTGCACGCTGTTGACGGTGCCGACGACCCGGCAATCCGTCTCATTGTTCGCGTCCGTGCCGGTCTTGCAGTTCTGCGCAATGTTGCCCGATCCCGGCGCGGCGCGCTGCCCCGATGACCCTGCGGGCGCCTGCGTCGCAACCCCGCCGCTATTGGAGCCGGAGAACGGGTTGAAACCAAGCAGCAGCGAAACGACGATCAGGATGATTGTGCCTGCCCCGCCGCCCATAGCGATTCCGCCGCGTCCGAATCCACCGCCACCGCCACCGCCGCCACCGCCGCCACGTTGATCGTTGACTTGCGAGGTATCCAACTGGGCATTCGGATCAAACATCGTTTTTGTCCTCCGGGCCATCGGTGCATCGGCACGCACACGTTGCATCAAGACCGCACCCGCCGCGCGGCAACTGATCTAATGCAAGAATCGTGCACAGCGGAGAACCCGACCCGTCAGGGCGGTTGGCGCACCGTCCAGCGTCGGGTAGCGACTTCTTGGTAGGCGATAGTTACACGAGTTGGAAACCCGACTATCTACGTGTATGCGCTAGCGTGGAGCATTACGATATTCTGCTCTCTATGTGGCGCATTACCGTTATATGGGGTGCCCATATGTCCTCGACATACTCGCTTCGCTGTTGGAGATAAGCAAGGTGTCGTGGCTGAGGAACGAGGAGGAATGTGACGCGATTCGTACAGAACGCGATGATCTCCGTCGCGCCAGTTAGTGTACGTAGTCGTGATGCCTCCGTTCGCAAGAAATAGGTGCGTTCAATGCGCTTGAAGTGCTGATATACAAGAATAGAGAGTCCAGCGTCATACGTCTCAACCAACTCGTCTTCATACAGGTACTTACTCGAACCCTTCCGCCCATACGGCGTGGATTGGATCTCAAGTCCGATATCGGGATCGAAGAAGGCCAAATCGCAATCGTTCGCGAGTGACAGATATCGCTCGAAATAGGAATCTCTCGTACTGGCACTATCTGTGAGTGGCTTGACGTAATATCGTGCATTAGGAATGAGGGATGTTTCACTTGCCCAGTTAACGGACCTGTTCTCTGGGGTGGACAGACACTGCCTGAGAGAATCAAATAGCGGCGGGTCCAGCGTGCGCCATTTCCTCGGTTGCTGAAGGTAGCCTGTTGTATTCCCATCATTGCTTTGATCTGCATCAGTGAGCATCCAGCAGATCGCAATTCGCATCCTTCCTCCGTCAGACAGCATGCGGAGAAGTCCGTATTTCTTGAAATCGTTCTCATCTCCGAAATACTGATCTTTCATCGCGCCCCACCTAACCAGAAGACATAAAACACTCCGGCGAATATATCACCAATATAGCATGTTTCTAGAATTTCGCCTGCTCCGTCGCGTGAACCGGGTCTGAGCCGAGGAGGAAGTCGAAGTCGCAGCCGAGCGGGGCCTGATTGACGTGCTCGATGAAGAGGCGGCCGTAGCCACGGCGAAAGGAAGAGGCGGGCGGCTGCCACGCGGCGCGGCGGCGGGCGAGTTCGTCGTCGGAAACGTGGAGGTGGAGGCGGCGGTGCGCGACATCGAGTTCGATCTCGTCGCCGTTCTGGACAAGGGCGAGCGGCCCACCAATCGCACTTTCCGGCGCGACGTGGAGGACAATCGTGCCGAAAGCGGTGCCGCTCATCCGACCATCCGAGATGCGCACCATATCGCGCACGCCCGCTTTGAGCAGCTTGCCAGGGATCGGGAAGTTGCCGACCTCCGGCATGCCCAAGCCGCCGACCGGTCCGACCGTCTGCAAGACGAGCACGTCGTCTTCGGTCACGTCGAGGTCGGGGTCATTCATCCGCGCGTTCAGATCATCGAGGTTGCGAAAGACGACAGCGCGGCCCCGATGCTGCAAGAGGCGGGGTGTCGCGGCGGCGTGCTTGATCACCGCGCCGTCGGGGGCGAGATTGCCCCAAAGGACGGCGGTGCCACCCTCCAGCTGTAACGGGTCGTCGAGCGAGCGGATGACATCGGGGTTGGAAATGCGCGCGCCCTGCACATTCTCCGCGAGCGTCTTCCCCGTCACGGTCAGCGCGTCGCCGTGCAGCAGGGGCAGCAGTTCCTTCATCACGGCGGGGATGCCGCCCGCGTAGAACAAGTCCTCCATCTGATACGTCCCCGCCGGGCGCATATTGGCGATCAGCGGCGTGCGGCGGCTGATCTCGTCGTAGAGCGTCAGTGGGAGTTCGACACCGAGGCGACCGGCGATGGCAGGCAGGTGGACGACAGCGTTCGTGCTGCCGCCGAGCGCCGAAAGCAGGACAATCGCGTTCTCGAACGCGTCGCGCGTCATGATCTGCGACGGTCGCAGCCCCTGCGCGACCAGCGCGACGATCTGCCGCCCCGCCGCCTCGGCGAGGCGCAAGCGACGGGAATCGGGCGCGGGGATCGCACCGTTGCCGGGCAGCGCGATACCGAGCGCTTCGGCGAGCGAGTTCATGGTGCTGGCGGTGCCCATCACCATGCAGTGCCCCGTGCTGCGCACGATGCCGTCCTCGATGGCGCGAGAGGTCGTCTCGTCCAGCGTGCCCGCGTTGTACTCGGCGGTCAGACGGCGGCAGTCGGTGCATGCGCCGAGGATTTGCCCCTCGAAGTGGCCCGAAAGCATCGGCCCGCCCGACACGAGGATCGTCGGCAGGTCAGCGCTCGCCGCGCCCATCAGAGCGGCGGGGGTCGTCTTGTCGCAGTTGGTGAGCAGCACGACGCCGTCCATCGGCTGGGCGCGGATCATCTCCTCGGTGTCCATCGCAGCGAGGTTGCGGTAGAGCATCGAGGTCGGGTTGAGGAAGATTTCGCCGAGTGAGATGGTCGGGAACTCCAGCGGGAAGCCCCCAGCCTGCCAAACGCCGCGTTTGACCGCCTCCGCGAGGGTGCGCAGATTGCTGTTGCAGTTGTTCAGCTCGCTAAACGTATTGCAGATACCGATGACGGGCCGCTCCATGTCCGCATCGTCGTACCCCATTGCCTTGGTAAACGCCCGATGCGTGAACCCCGCCACCCCCCGCTCCCCGAAAAACGTCCCGCTCCTACTCGCCATCATCTCCTCCTGAAAACAAGCGAACCGCAGAGGCGCAGAGGGCGTAGAGAGGGAAGAGAAGAAAGAGGTGGTTTGCCTTTACCCTCTATTCTTCCTCTGTGTTTCTCTGCGTCCTCTGCGCCTCTGCGGTTCAATCGGTTTCTACCCAACGGTGGCTGGCTGTTCGACGGTCAAGGGTTCGATAGATGGGATGATGGCGAGGCGGTCAAGGAGGTCGTCGAGTTCGGCGTTGGTGATTGCGTCAATGCTGGGCGAGAAACCGCGCGTCACATTCGTGTCGAGCGCGCCGCGCCGTCGCAGGATTTCTTTGCGGATCGCCAGGCCGACGACCGCCTGCCCCTCGAACTGAATGAGCGGCAGATAGCGGTCGAAGATCAGCGCGGCAGCGCGCATATCGCCCCCCTCGATGGCGATGCGGACGGCGCGGAGCACTTCGGGGAAGGCGAAGCCCGTCATCGTGCCGCAGCCGCCGCGCGCCATCTCGCCAAGTGCGGAAACGCCGCCCAATCCGCCAAAGACCTGCAAGTCTGGGCGCGCGGCGAGCAGGCGCGTAATCTTCGGCGGTGTCGGCGGGTCTTCCAGTTTGATTGTCGTCGAACCGCTCGCCTCGGCGGCGCGCAAGATGATGCTCGTCGGCATCATCACCCCACTGGACGCCGGGTGATCCTGAATGATCAGCGGCAGTCCGCCCTCCCTGGCGATTCGGGCATAGAAATCGGGCAGCACGTCAATGTTGCTCATCAGGGTTGGTGGGGAAACCATCGCCGCCGACGCGCCCCGCTCCCGCGCCTCCTGTACGAGCGCGATGACGCCCCGCGCTCCGCTCGCGGTGCAGCCAACGGCAACGGGCACGCGATCCGCCGCCGATTCGCGCACGGCATCGAGCACTGCGCGCCGCTCGTCGTCCGAGAGGGCGTTCGCCTCACCCATTACACCGAGGACGGTCAGGCCGTCCACGCCCCAGGTGATTGCTGCGTCAATCAGCCGTCGCTGGCTGTCCAAATCCAATGCGCCGTCTGCCGCGAACGCCGTCGGGACGATGTACCAGGTGCCGCGCATCTCCACCATTGCTCTGCTCCTTCGTCGCCAGTAGTCAGTAGTCAGTAAACAGGATTGTAGCCGATTCGGGAAGGAATGGCCGGGAACCAAAAACGCCCCCTCTCCATCGCAATGGAGAGGGGGATGGAGGTGAGGTTTCCCTACCCTGAAACGCTGAACGAGCCGGTCGCCGTGCCGAATGTCGTGGCACCGAAAGACAAGCAGTTGACGGTGATCGTCGCGTTGCCGGGCTTTGCTTCCGGCCCGACCGACCATGTAAAGTTGAGTTTGCCCTGCTCATCGGTTTGTCGCGGCTGGAGCGATGGCTTGATGGGGATGTTGCCAATGTACGTGACATCAATCGCGCAGCCGATTTTGCCGTTGGTCAGAATATTTACCGTTTCAATATCGCCGACCTTCACCGTCGGGAGAATATCGGAAAGAGTAACGGCGATTCCCGAACCCGTACTCGGGGCGGGCGGTGTCGGTGGGGTTTTCGATCCGGCGACGCCGGGTGCGGGGGCGGAAGCGGACGGCGATGCGCTCGCGGGCGCGCTGGGCGGCGCGGTCTTGTTCGCATAGCGCCACTGATAGTAGTGCTGGCCGATGTTGCCCATTTCCACCTTGAAGGCATCGGGATTGCTTGCGGTATAGGTCAGCACGCGCCGCTCGAACACCTGGATCATCACGTCAGTCTGCTTGCCAGCAACTTTGACAGAGGCGCGGAATGGTTCCGAGATCGCCAACCCGATCGTCGGCACCCCGGCCTTGCCCCGGTAATCGGCGAAGACTTTCGGCACATTGTGCTTGGTGTCGGTATCGAAGGCGCTGATCGTCGTTTCCGGTGCGGCGGGCGGCGTGCCCGCCGTCACATCGCCAGTAGCAGAGATCGTCGCCGTTACATTGCTGCTGGCTTTGGACTGCGCCACGCCGAGTAATGAGACCGCTTTCGTCGCCAGCGTCGCGTAAGTCGGGACGGTGTTGGTGGGATCGCCGGCAATCGCGATTGCGGGTGGCGGCTGCCCCTGGAAGGCAGCATCGCCGGTTTGAATTTGCCCCTTGACGATCTCACTCGCGAGCAGGCCGTTCGTGACCTTGCCGTTAGTCAGTTCCATCCGGCCCTTATCGAAATACTGAACTTTGCGCGTGCCTCCGGTAGCCTCTTTATAGGGTTCGTCCTGACCATCTTTCGCGTTCGCGAGTGGCCCCCAGAAGTTCGGCGTGATTGCCTCCCCTTGATCCCACTGCGTCTTGAATTGCGGGTCCGCATACGATGATGCCGCCTGGATACTCGCCATCCCGACGAGAGAAATCAGGAGCACAAAGGTCGCCGTCAGTGCCAGTATTCGCCGCATTCTCACTCGTCCTTCCATGAAACGGCCCCATCGTGTCATCCGAGGGCGGCACGCAATCCGCCCCGCCATGACTGCAACAGACTGCACGGACATGATGGATGTGTCAAATTGAAGGGGGACCTACCCCGCTCTCTTCGGGTACCATATGCGAGATGCACCGGCAGAGCGACACGGAAACGAGGACAAGCGCATGAACGTGGCAATGACACTGGAAGCGACGGTGACGCGCGTGTTGATCGGGTTGCACCCGCGTGTTCCACTGGCGGAGAAGCAGGCGTCGCCGGACGGGCGCTATCTCGTTTCGTCGTGTGTGGGAGAAGTGCGCGCGACGCTCGAAGGATTGGCGGGCGACCGGCACGCTGGATTCACGCGCCGCGCCGATGCCCGCGTGCCGCAGTACCCACGCGGCACGGAAATCCACAACAGTCGGCATGTATCGCTCGTCGCCGAAGAAGAGCTGGCGCAGATCGCGGCGAACATGGGTGTGCCGGTCGTCGAGCCGGAATGGATCGGCGCGAATCTCGTCCTGCGCGGCGTCCCGAATCTCTCGTCATTACCCCCGATGACACGCGTCTATTTCCCGGAACTGACGGCCATCGCACTCGAGGGCGAGAATCACCCGTGCGTGTATCCCGGCAAGGCTATCCAGAGCCACTATCCGGACCGACCGGGGATCGGCAAGCAGTTTCCGAAGGCGGCGCACCATGTGCGCGGCGTCGTCGGCTGGGTGGAGCGTGCAGGCATGATCCGCGCGGGCGACATCGTCCGCATTGCGGTGCCGGAGCAGATTCCGTATCGCGTAGCGGAACGAGCAGCGCGATAGATGTACGGCAGTCGCATCGTCATCGCAACGGCTCCATGCAACGGAAAAGCGTGCTACGGTGCTGCTCGCGCATAGACGACAAGGTTGCCCGCGTATTCTCCGTGCGTTCGGTCAAACGCGCTGTTCGAATCGCAGGTGATCAGATTGAGGCGAGCATCGGTGGTTGCGCCGAAGACGCGATCCAACGGCACGTCCGCACGCGGGTAGGCTTCTGAGGCCATCACCACGAACGTCCGCTCGATGCTATCGTCGCCGACGACGACGATCTGATCGCCGCTGACCAATTTGCGCAGGTCCCAGAAGACCGCTTTCCCCGTGGTCGAATCCACATGTCCCGCAACCACAGCATTCCCCCGCTCACCCGGTCGCGCGCCGAGATCGTACCAGGCGGTGGCGGCGAAGTCCTTCGGAACATCCATCGAGCCGTCCGCCGTTTGACCGACCTGCTCCACTGCGGCATCCACGCTGATCGCCGGAATCTTCAGCCGGACCGGTTGCCCGGCACGCGGCGGCGCGGGCGCGGAACTTCCTAGTCTGCGGATGAATGTCCGCGCCGGGACGTTTGCGTTGATGGTGTTCGGGGGCGGATTCGCGGCCCCGACGATTTCCCCGGTCGGAACGATCAGCGGGGAGAACGCACCGAAAAATATCGCGGCTGCGAATGCGATGCGGACGATCCATGCACGCGCAGAGGCGACCAAATTAAAGGGCTGCATGTGAGTCATCTACCTTAACCTCAGGTATCCCCAGGGTTTCATA
>JBBSFO010000235.1:0-7658 GCA_038238655.1 Thermomicrobiales bacterium
ACAGTCAGGCAATCTTCGGGTCCGACAAGGTCGTTGGGTACGCGTACATCCACTACACCGACAACAAGCGCGATGATTCGGGGTCCGGCGTGCTGATCCAGACCGGCGACGGCTGCAAGATGTACGGCAGGTACTATAGCCTCAGCGACCCGAACAAACTCGGGCAGCTTTTTCTGGTCCGGTGCTGAATCTTGCGTTGCCCCAAACAACCGCCCTCTCTCCGGGATGGAGAGAGGGCGAAGTAGCCCCGGAACCCACTCTCTGCCGCTCGATCGGTTTTCAGCCCGACTTCGATCAGTGCCCTTCGTCGCGGTTCGGGCGACCGCCGGGGAACATCAGCGCCTTCAGTTTGTCCACCGAAAAGCCGGGCGACTTGCAGAGATCAATGATCGTCCGCTCCTTCGCTTCCACCTCATCGGCGGCGCGGACGATGTCGCGCGCGAGTTCGTGCGGGATGTTGATAACGCCGTGCTGGTCGGCATGCAGCAAGTCGCCGGGGTTGACGATCAGGCCACCGACGCGCACCGGCGTGCCGAAGTCAATCAGGTGAATGTAGGCGTGGGAGACGATTGGCGCGGCGGCCCAGAAGCCGAAGCCGACTTGCCGGACCTCGTCAAGATCGCGCACGCCGCCATTGGTCACGCAGCCGACACAGTCGAGCGCGGTGTGGATGTTCGCCTGCACCTCGCCCCACATGCTACCGATTGCCGTGGGCTGATCGAGGTCCTGCACGACGATCATGCGCGGCGCGGGGATAGAAAGAATATGGTCCCAGTAGTCCGGGTTGTGGATGCGGCGATTGCCCACCGCCGGCAGGTAGGTTTCGATGACGCACGTCGCCGCGTAGCCGACCATCGCGCCGAGTTCGGGCAGGATGCAGCGCACGCTGCTATCCATGAACCCCTCGTTGCGTGGGCGATAGTTGAAGGTCTCGATCGAGTTGGCAATCGTCGGGCTGTTCATTTTGCGCAGGGCGTCGAGTTCTTCGGTCGTCAGCGGTGCGGTGGCATTCATCGGACGCGGCTCCTTTGCGTGCGGGCAGACACTCCAATGCAGGAAGCATAGCATGGAAAACTAGAACACCGAAACGGAACCCGGGGCTGGCAATTTCGTCGACTGGGGTGTTGCGGCGACTCGCTTCACCGACCGCAGGCTACACATCAATACCGAGTACAAGCACGGGAATATCGAGATCTGCCGCTCCTCGTGTTTCCAAATCAGCCTTGATTTGCTCAAAGTACGAGACGCCAGTAGACATTCGGTATCCGACTGTCTCCTGCTCGATGATAACGATCTTCGCAAGTCTTCCCGTTGATAACGATTTCATCGGAACGATCTCAATGCCGCAATCAATTCTGCCGCGTGCTGCAAAAATGGGCATCTTGCTCAGGATGTCATAGCCCATGAACGCGTATTTACCAAACTGGATTTCGAGACCGACGCCATTCTTGATACCATCCATCGCGCGGAATCCTTTGTGTTCGCTGCCTGTTTCATCTACTGTTGTCGTAAGAGAAACCCTCGGTTCCGAATATTTGTCTTTTCCGCTGGACTTTGCCCAGCCAAGTGGGTAGAGATAGCCTTTAATCGCCTTATTGAGTGCGACGGGCGAATACAGCAACTGTCCTAACATGGTCTTCTCTTTGCTGTCTTTTGTCAGAGCAATAGTGGCATCAACACGTGAAAGTACATCAACCACTTCATGAAGTTCGGCAGGATGATTGGCTGCGATAAAATCAGCGCCGCCTTTGTGGCTATATCGCGCGACTATTTTCATCTCCCTTTTTCTCCGGGGATGAGTAACCATTGAACGGTGGTGCCAAGAGCGTCTGCGAAAGCCAGGAGTTCTACGTCTGTGACGACACGATAGCCGGTTTCGACTTTCGAAATCCCTGCCCGATCAATATGCACACCACGCACTTCGAGTCGCGCCGCTAAATCTTGTTGTGTTAAAGGAGGGCGTGATTGCCCGCGTGCGATACGGATTTGCGGCCCAATGAGATTGCGTTTCTGGTTCATGGTGTCCCTGAATGTCTCGCCGTTCCACTTCGGAACATCTTGATCGTAACAGCGAATATGTCGTATTATGTTCCAATCTGGAACGTATCGCCGAACGTACATGTCTAAGATTGATACGGGAGGGACGTTTATGCAGCCGCTATCTCTTTTTTCGACTGCTGAATCCGCACAGGGGATTGCAACAGAGTTTTCCGAGTCGGCGTCGGCAACGATTTACTTTGGTGATCGGCTGGACTTGCTGCGTCAGATGCCTGATGGGGCGGCTCGGTTGATTGTCACTTCGCCGCCCTATAACATCGGCAAAGAGTATGAGCGGCGTACCGGACTCGATACGTATCTGCGCGGACAAGAGGAAACACTCAAAGAAGCCGTACGTGTACTCGCAAGAAACGGGAGTCTTTGTTGGCAAGTCGGCAACCATATTGATGATGGCGAGGTATATCCGCTCGATATTCTTATCTACCCAATCTGCAAGCGTCTTGGTTTGATACTGCGGAATCGGATTGTTTGGCATTTCGAGCATGGGCTTAATGCATCAAAGCGATTTTCAGGACGCTACGAAACGATTCTTTGGTTTACGAAAAGTGACGATTACGTCTTCAACCTTGATTCCGTACGCGTCCCGCAAAAATATCCTGGAAAGAAATACTTCAAGGGACCGAAAGCGGGCGAGTATTCGAGCAATCCGCTCGGGAAAAACCCTGGCGATTTATGGGTCATTCCAAATGTCAAACATAACCATATTGAGAAGACCGCACACCCATGCCAGTTCCCTGTCGAATTGATTGAACGTCTTGTTCTTTCGATGACTAACAAGGGCGATCTCGTCGTTGACCCATACATGGGTGTCGGTTCTACACTCTGCGCAGCGGCGTTGCATCATCGCCGATCAGCCGGGTCTGATGTCGTTTGGGAGTATCTGACGCTCGCACAGGATCGGGTTGGGCAAGCGTTGGCAGGTACGTTACGGACGCGGCCGATGGATAGGCCGGTCTATGAGCCGGATACGCGGACAAAGGTCGCGCAACGCCCCACGATCTTTGATTCCGCCGAGTAAAGACAATGCGTTCCATCGTTAGAAAGTGAATGTATCCCATCTGCTACTTTGCATTGCGAAGCAGATGTGACTACACTGCCCGCCGGGTATGGTCCGTGCGAGCGGGGCCCGAAGGTGCGGTTCCGATACGGAAGGAGTTCCTATGGTGCGACGATCTGTACGGTTCACGGGGAGTGGAATAGTTCTTGGGATATTGCTCTCGCTCGTCCTCGCCCTCCCGTCGCTCTCGGCGGCCGGGTTTGCGCATCCCGCGTTCAACGCGCTTTGGTCAAAGACCGACGCCAATCCCGGCGGCAAAACGTACGTCTGGGGGCCGTCATCCTTTACCGATGGCCTTTCGGAAGTCTACAAGGAGGCACAGGGCACCAAGCGGGTGGTGCAGTATTTCGACAAGGGGCGAATGGAACTCGGCGCGAGCAATACCGTCACGGCCGGCCTGCTCACCGTCGAACTGATTACCGGCAAGCAGCAGAACGGGGACGCGACGTATGCGCTGAAGGATCCGGCGAAGGTGCCGGTCGCAGGCGATACGGACAACACGTTCCCGACCTACGCTGACCTCGCGAAGGTGCAGCCGGCGGAGCAGAACAACAATGCCAAGCCCGTCACGAAGCAGTACAAGCCGGACGGCTCATTCGGCACGTACGACACGAAAGGTGACGCGCAAGCGGTGACCGCCGCCTTCGACGACACGACCAAGCACAATCTGCCCAAGGCATTCGCGGATTTCCGCAATGCACCCGACTTTGGCGGCCTTTCCGCAATCGGCCTCGCGATTACGGAACCCGTCTGGGCGACCGTCAAGGTTGCTGGCAAGCCAACCGATGTGCTGATGCAGGGGTTCGAGCGGCGCGTGCTGACGTACACGCCGACCAACCCGGCCGGCTTCAAGGTGGAGTATGGCAACATCGGGCGCGCATACTATGCATGGCGCTACCCGAGTGGCACGACTCCCGTCCCGGCGGGGAACACGACGCCTGCGCCTGCCGGTAGCGTGACACCTGCGCCATCGGTGACGAGCGCGCCCGCCCCAGCGAGCGGTGATATTGATATCCTCGCGCTCGCGGTGCCGTCGCACCCGAAGCCGGATACGCCCGTCAACCTGACGATTAAACTGACCAAAGGTGGTACGCCCCTCCCGAACACGCCGTTTCATGTGGACTGCCAGTTCGAGATGGGGATCGCCACGGTTTCGGTGGATGGAACGACGAACAAGGACGGCGTCGCACAAGTATCATTCGTGGTGACGGGTGGGATTCCGGGCACGAACGCGCAGATCGTCTTGACGATCAATGGCAAGTCCTACGGTTCCGTCGCCGGCATTTTGATTAGCTAGTCACCGTGTGCAGCAGAAGGAGGGGTGCATGTCGTCCACCGAGGAGTTTCGCCGGATCGCGGACGCGCTCCTCGCGGCGTGCGGCCCGGTGGACGGCACCTACTCCTACGTCGGTGCCGTCGCGCCCGGCCTCGGTGTGCCGCTTGTGGCGGTGCAGCGCATCCTCGACAAGATGGAGCGGCAGGGACTCGTCGAATGCACTGTGCAGAACCCGCTCCAGTGCCGCCTGACCAAGTGGGGTCAGGGGCATCTGGAGCGGCAGGCCCGACGCGCGGCGGCTGATGGCGCGCAACCGATCAAGTAGCAACTACTGCCGGAACGGGGCAATCGTCTCGTTCAGCCCGCTTCCGGGATGCCGAGCGCAGTCCGAACCGCGCTCGCGACGATATTCGCAGCGCTCTCGTCCGGCGTGGTGATGGCGAGGCGATTCTTGGCGAGCGCGAACGCGAAACGATACTGCGGATCGGCGAAGCCGGTCGCGCCGCCGTAGCCGCCATGCCCAAATGCCGTGACGCGCTCGCTGTACGGCGAAAGCGGGCCACCGAGGGTGTAGCCGAGCGCTCTGTGCACCGGCACCCCGAGGACCAGATCGTTCGCCTCGGTTTGCAGGGTCGTGGCGATCTCCACCCGCTCGTGCGTCAGCAGCCGGACACCATGGACGCCATCGCCCACGAGCGCCGCGTAGTGGCGCGCCAGAGCGCGCGCATTCATGATGCCGCCCCCCGCCGGGATCGAGGCACGACGGATCTCTGGGAGATTGGCCCAGACATTCGCGAGGAACAATCCGGGCATCGCGCGCTCAAAATAGGAGTCCGGCGGGGGTGCGGGCGCGTCGTCTATCGTCCGGTCATTCTCCAGCGGCGCGACGCGTGGCTCCGCCATGTCCGGGATGCCGAAGAAGAGCGACGAGATGCCGAGCGGCTGGCAAATGTCCTCCTGCACGATCTGCGCGATGGCGCGCCCATCTGCGCGTCGCGCCACTTCGCCGAGGATGAAGCCGTACGTGAGGCCATGGTAGCCCGTCGCCGTCCCCGGTTCCCACAGTGGTGTCAGATCGGCGAGCGCGCGGCAGACACCGTCCCAGTCGGCCATATCGGTCTGTGTTCCGCCCGTCGGCATCTGCGGGACGCCTGCGGTGTGGCTGAGGATATGACGAACGGTGATGCGCTCCTTACCGTGCGTGCCAAATTCCGGCCAGTACGCGGCGACGGGGGTGTCGTAGTCGAGTGCGCCCCGCTCCGCCAGTTGATGAACCACCGTCGCGGTCACGCCCTTTGAGCAGGAAAAGACAGTGAACAGCGTCTCGCCATCCACCGACCTGCCCGTTGTGGGATCAGCGATACCCGCCCAGGCATCCACGACCAGGTCGCCGTCGAGAAAGGCCGCGACTTGCAGCCCGCGCTCGATGCCGCGCCCGACGAGATCATCGAGGCATAACTGCACCCGCGCCTGTACATCTGTCATTAGACTGTCCTTTCGCTCAGTACAGCCGGATTTCCTGCCGGACAGCGCGCACGTCCGCCTCGACTTCCAAACCGAGAACGGGCGGGCGGCTGTAGTACCAATGGATACCGTGCGCCACCGCCGGCCCCATCGCGGCGAGGATTTCCGCAGGCAGGAAGGCGTGGAGGTCGTGCTCGGTGTACAGGTTGAGGGCGGTCACGGCGGACCATTCCGTCTCCAATGCCGTGAGGCTCGCCTGCATCGCCAGCATAACGCTCCCGGTCTTTTCCTGGAGCGCTGCGGGCGAGGTTTCACCGGGGCGCACCGTTGCCTTTTCGGGCGCGCCGGAGACGACGAATGTTCGTTCGCGCTCGGTCGTCGGCGCGGTATACGAAAAGGCGTAGAGCAATGTTTCGGTTGGTGGGTCCACGCTCGGCGCGATGTTGCTGCGTCCGATGGGGTTCTGGCCCTCCACGAAGACGCCCCACTCAGTGAGCAATGCGCGGTACTCCTGATTGAATGTGCCGAAGCCGCTCACCGTGTACGGTTCCGGGCAGCGCAACTCGACAGCGCAAAGGGCGGTGCGCCCCCGTCCCTGCGCGCTCAGGTGTCGCTCCGCCGCCGCAAATCCTTGCGGATAGGGCAGCGGCGTGTGAAAGATCGCATGGACGATCTCGTATCCCGACATTGCCACAACACCACCCGAGAACGGCGCGCTCGTCGTGATACGCGGATCAGTCGCGAGCGGCAAAAACTGGTAGTTGCCCGTCGGGTGTTCGATCAATGGCATCGTTTCTCCTCTTCCACGAATGATCTATCAGGCATATCGAACAGAAAGATCAGGGCGGTGATCGCCATTGCCAGCCTTGCATGGTCCAGCGCACCAACGCGTCGGTGAGAGTCTCCTGTTTCGAGACGAAAGCATCCACTTCCGCCACTGTCGTCGTGATCGCGAAATCGCTGGGAACGACGATGATTCCGGCATGACGCTAGTGAGCGGGCACCTGCCATGCGCGCTGCCAGCGAATCCATGCGTCGTGGAGCAGTGCGAAGTCGTCTTCGTTCTCCGTGACGATGATCCGTTGATCTCGCGCCGCAACGATCAGATGTTCATCATCGTCAGCGGCATGCATGCCGATCTCCGCCGCATGTCGCGCGTCGTGACCGCGCTGCCGCAGTTCATGAGCCACACGCCAGCACAGGCATTGATCAATGTGCAGCCGCGCCATTACCGCGTGTGGTTCGCGAGCGTGCGCCTGACCCGCAGGTCCAAATCGCCCTCATGTGCGTGATAATACGCGATGACTGCATCAACTGCCGCGATGGGAAGATCGTAATCCCGCGCGGTGCGCTCCCGATCCCAGTCCACGCCGATCAGATAGCCGATCAGGGACCAGACGGGTGTGCCAGACTGGATGTGACGCGCTTCAGCCGGATCACGCTTGCGAGGATGCGATTCGATGTATGTCGCGATGATCGTATCGGTTGCTGCCACCGGCGCCTCCATCGTGCTTCCTGTTGTTCGATACGATTGTAGCATGTGGTCGCATCCCATTCGCGGAGCCGATGGAGGGAGGCTTCGATGTGTGGCATCGTCTCGCCCCTTTCCCCTATGGTCGGAGCGGTGCGCCCCAGATGATACTGCCAATCACTTCCAGCGCGAGTTGCCCGTCGGTCGCGTACGGGGCGACGAGCGTGCGCACCGCCGCGTCGAAGGAGTCCGCCGCATCGTTGGTCATCCGCTCGCGGGAGAAATCACTGTGCGAATGCAACTCCTCGATATAGTCCGCCACGGATTGGTTG
>JBBSFO010000236.1:0-7655 GCA_038238655.1 Thermomicrobiales bacterium
CGGGGTAGGCAGAAGAACGCTACCATCGCGCCGCCGATCTGCAAGCCAAGCCCGCCAAGCCCGAGCAGCATCATCGAACCTGGCCGCAAGCCTTGGACATGGATGGCAGATGGGAAGGCGGGAAAGAGCGTCGCCATAACGGTCACTGTCGCGGGGACGTGGCGCAGATCGAGCATGATGAGCGCAACCGTCACCAAAGCACACGGCAGTCCGAGTGCGACACCGCTACGGCGCCGTCTGCCGACGATCAGCAGACTGATCGCCGCCGCCGCAACCGCCGCGACGATAATCGGGATCGCATAACCGCGCTTCAAAAAGGCCCACACCGCGAGGCTGTAGTTGTTGGTGTATCCCTTCAGCGCGTCACTGACGTATGAGTCATCCATCGGCCGGTCGCCGAGCGTCACGTCAATACGGCTGACGTGATGCCACCCACCAACGAACAGTGACCCAATAAGGAGCACCGCGCCGACTGCGCCGATCGCCTGCGCGCTGAATGCCGCGCGCAGTCGCTTCGGCGAGACGGGGTGTGCGCCCGGCGCCGGGGGCAGGGGCGGCAAATCTTCCCGTTGCGGGAACGGGACCATCTCCACCGTCGGGACAGCCATTTCCGGCACGGCGGCGCGTTTCATTGCTGGATCGGCGCGAGCACCTTGCCACGTCGCCCGCCGATGAGCGCGATCCCGGAGCCGACAAGGACACTCCCCGCACCGGCAAGCAGGACGTACATACCGGTACCCGGCCGTTCGCCGACAATCTTCAACACATTCGGGCCGAGATTGACGGCGCTCGTGAATGTACTCCCCGCCGTGATTCGCTCACGGATCAGACCGGCGAGGTTGGCGTAATCAATAATCGTTAGGGCCAGCACTACCAGCGCGCCGCATCCGGCAAGCAGCAGCAAAAGCCGCCAGCGGTAACTGGCGCTACTCACGAGCACGGTAGTCTGCGTCAGCAGTGCAAGGGCGACAATCGCCACCGCCCGCTTTTCGCGTCGCGAACTCGCCCACCCAACGACCCCAAAATCGTGGAGATCGCGCTGCACGATGCGGGGAGCGAAACTGTTGAAACTCGTCTGATTGTTGGTATTGCCGTTCCCGCCGGTGGTCGGTCCCGGTGGAGGCGGCACAACGGTGATCTCGCGCACAAAGAACCACGGCACGATAAAAAGCGACAGCACGAGCACGACGCTCCCAAGCGTGGCGATCATCGTGCCGGTACGGATGAGCGCGGCATTCTCTTTGGTCGGTGGCGGGGGCAAGGGAGCAAGCCGCGTGAAATCCACCGGTACCATCTGCGGGGCGGGATGGAGCGGTATCGGTGGCACGGTCTGGACTTCGGTCAGTGTAGGATCGGTTGCGGCATTCATACGCGGCCCTCGCGTTTCAGCCTTGCAATAAGGCGACGAAGAATTCAAACCGCAGGACTCGCTCAGACAACGAGATGCTCGTAGACCTGCTCCAATGATATATCACTTCGCACCGTTTCGGGAGAAAGCAACGTCAAACTGGCGGCGGACGCGCCGAGTGCGACCGCCTCATCAATCGGAAAACGATGCATCAATCCGCAGATAATCCCCGCCGTCATCGCCGCCCCCGCCCCGCTCTCATCCACGATCGCTGTTTGGATCGCGGGAACATGGCCGCTCCCCTCGCTCGTCGCATAGACCGCGCCACCGCCGCCGAGGGTTACGACGACGATGTCAATTTCCCATTCCCGAAGCGCGAGTGCCGCCGCCTGTGCCTCTTCCAACGTCGCGATCGTGCAGCCGAGAATTGCCTCCGCTTCCGCAATATTCGGTGTGAAGAGCGCGGAACCGGGGATGCTCGGCACGATCCGTCCGATCAGCGGCAGCGAGACGGGTTCGATGCAGACCGGCACCGCCGCGATACTGCAGATCCGCCGCACTGCGCGGATCGTCTGCAACGATACGTTCGCGTCCATGACAACGATTCCGGCATGGCGCAAAAGCCGCCGCGCCTGCCGAACGACGCGCGGCGTGATCCGGCGCACGATGCCCATGTCATCAATGCCCATCAGCAGATCACCCTCCGGCGCGAGGAGGCCGAGATAGGCGCCGGTGCGCGCGTCGGGCACACTCAGAATGAGATCGGTTTCGACTCCGGCATCGCGCGTCCGCTGCACGACCATGCTACCGAGCATATCGTCCGCAACTGCCGCGATCAGCGTCGTCGGGACATCGAGGCGGGCGAGATTTTCGGCGATATTGCGCGCGACGCCGCCGACGCCCATTGTCAGAACACCCGCATTGGACGACCCCTCGAAGACGCGGTCACTCGTTACGCGCCCCTTGATGTCGAACCCCGCCGCACCGATCACCACGACCGTGGGCAGCGCGTTCTGCTCGTCACCGCCGTCGGGAGCGGTGCCCGTGACCGGGATCATCTCGGTGTTCGCGGGGAGCAGGCTTTCCCATCCCCCCGGTCGCTTCCACCGCTCCATCGTCGCTGCGCTCCTTGAGTAGCGAGGAACGAGTAACGAGTGGGATACGACGCCTCTCATTACTCGTTACTCGTTACTGATTACTCGGCTTTCGTCGGCCACGGTTGCGTCGCCGCTTGCGCCGTGTGGCTTCCTCGGCCGTTTCTGCCGGTTGCGCACCGGGCGGTGTGACGGACGATGCGGCCTGCCTAGCAGGTGCAACCGCGTCGGTCGAACCGCTCGTGTCTGCCGGTCCCATCACGGCGGGCGGTTGCTCCTGTCGGGCGGATGGGCTACCGGTATGGTCACTCCCGGTGCTGCCGGAGCGGCGATCCGCATTACTGCGCGGCGGGGCGGGAGGACGTTCCCGGCCGGAGCGCTGGCGCTGCGCCGCGCTGGCGGTTTGCGGCGCGCCGTCGCCACCCCCGGCGAAGCGATCCGGGATCGGCGGGGCATCGGCGATAATCGCCTCGCCCTGCCACTGCCGGTCCGTCGCGTCGCCGATCTCCACTTCGGTTGTGCCGCCCGCATCGAGCGCGACGCGCACCGCCTGCTTCAAGACCTGCACGGCGATCACGCGCCCCTCGCCTTCGGGTGTCGGCAGCCGCTGGCCGATGCGCGGCAGATTGCGACGAAGCGCCACATAGGTATCGTACTCGTACGAGAGACAGCAGAGCAGACGCCCGCAGACGCCGGAAATCTTCGCCGGGTTGAGGGGCAAATCCTGCTCCTTCGCCTGCTTGATACTGGTCGGCGGATAGTCGGGCAGCCAGGTCGCGCAGCAGAGTGTCAGCCCGCACCGACCGACGCCGCCGAGCAATTTCGCCTCGTCCCGCGCGCCGACTTGCCGCAATTCGATGCGTGTGCGGAACTCGGAGGCGAGATCGCGCACGAGGTTACGGAAGTCCACGCGGCTCTCGGAGATGAAGTAAAAAGTGATACGCGAGGCGTCGAAGGAGTATTCCGCCGTGACGAGTTTCATCGGCAGGCGCGCGTCCTCGACCTTCTCCGCACAGATGCGCAGGGCGCGCGCCGCCTCGTCCCCAAGCTGCTCCATGCGCGCGAGTTCGTCCGGCGTAATCATGCGAATCACGGGCTTAAGCGGCTCGGCATTCTTGTTCAGCACGACCTGATGGCGCGCGACGAGCACCTTCGCCGCGTCCCGACCGCGCGGCGTTTCCACGACGACCCACTCGCCGACGCGCGGATCGAGGTCCACCGGATCGAAATAATAGAGTTTGCCGCTGTCCGGGAAGCGGACGGCGATCACCGCTTGCGTCCCACCGGGGCCGCCCGTCGCTTCGACATCCTCGACGCTCATGTGGGTGGACGTATCCATCGTATCGCGCGTCATGCCGCCGGGAGCAATCGGCGCGGCGCTGCCGTCGCTCGTATCGCTTTCCCAATCGTCCGGTAACTGCGGGACATGGTCACGGTCGCCCGCGTAGCCCGCCTTCATCAGTGCGCGGTGGACATTCTCGCGATCCATCTCGGTCATCGAGGAGACGGGGCAGGAGTGGCAATCGCCGCAACTGTCCGCGCCGTCCGCGCTCTTGTGGCCGCAACCGCCGCCGCTCGTCCCGCCGTGGCTCCCGCAGGAACCGCCGCCGCATCGCTTCTTCCGATACGCCTCGGGTGCGACCGGCGTCCAGGTATCACCCGTGCGTGCGCCTATTTTTGCCATGAAATCACCATCGCTTCCAGTGCCAGGCGGGGATTGACATTGCGATCGAGCCTGACCACCGCTTCTTCCACCGACGCGAGCGCGGCGAAAAGGGCGGGCAGTGGCCGCGCAGCGAGTTGTTCCAGCCGTGCCAGCCGCGCCCGGTGCGTGATGAGGTCACGCTGACCGACCGCGATAAGCAGTGCATCGCGCCAACACCCTAACCAGGTATCGAGTTCCGTCATCACGGCGACACGTTCGTCGCCGCCACTTTTCCAGCGCTTTTCCAGCGCGTCAATCGCCCGAAACGGCGCGATGCCGCCCGCTTCGACCATCGTGAGAAACGTCTCGACGCCCTCGGCCCCCGCTATCTGGTCCGGGTCCGCGAGGAGCGTGAGTGCCATTCCTGGGCTGCCGCCCGCCAGCGCCGCCACCCGTGCCGCCGTCTCCGCGTCCGCGCCGTACTCCGTTACCAGCCACTCCGCCACTACCGCACGCGGCAGGGCACGCATCGCCACAGATTGGCAGCGCGAGCGGATCGTAGGGAGAACGGCATCGGCGCTCGGCGCGACGAGCAGAAACAGGACATGCGCGGGCGGTTCTTCGAGCACTTTGAGGAGCGCCGAGACCGACGCATCGTTGAGCGCCTCCGCTTCCGCGATCAGATACACCCGTTTGCGCCCTTCATTGGGCCGCTGATACGCCTCGTCTTTGAGGTCGCGGATCGTGTCAATCGTGATGCTGGCATTGCGCGTCCCTTTGCGCTCCGCCTCCGCTGCCTGCGCCGCCAGCGAAATGACGCGCACATCCGGATGGATGCCGCGCTGGACGTGGCGGCACGACCGGCAAAGACCGCAGGGCGCGGTCTCCGTTTCCGGCGTGACGCCCGGTTCGATCCGCTCGCAATTGACCGCCATTGCGAGCGCCTGGGCCAGGGTCGCCCGCCCCACGCCCGGTGGCCCGGTGATGAGGTAGGCGTGACCAAGCGTCCCGCTCGCCAGCGCATGTCGCAGCGCGCGGATCGCCGCCGTATTTCCCCAGACCGGCCAGCCCGGTACCCGCTCCATTGCGGGGCTTTCGACGGACACGTTCATCGGCCTTGCCGCTCCCGGCGTTTCACCTTCGCCATCCCACTGGTCGGCACGAGCGGCGAGCGTTCGCGCGCGTCCTCCATCGCGGGTTCGGGGGTCGCGTTACGGCGACGTCCCTTGCCGGACGGCACCACTTCGGCAGCAGGGGAGCGCCTGCGTGCGAGTCGTTCCCGCTCGGTGCGCGCGGCAATCACCTGCTGCGGCGTCTTTGGCGCCGGACGCGTGCGGGCGGCGCGGCGGGCGGCGGGAGTCGCCTCCACCTCGACGGGGCCGCGCGGGTCAATATGTCCCTCGTTGACCGCGCCACCGGTGGCGATCAGGAAGTCTGCCATCTCCTGCCGCACGTCGTTGGGCAGGACAATCGGCATGCCGCGCGTGTGCGACTGCACCCAGCCGAGCAGTTCGGCCAGTTTGACGGCGGGCGGGTCCGCTGCATCGTCCACACTGAGGACGAGACGCGGGGCGACAAAGACGATCAGGCCATCTACCGGGACATCGGTCGGCCAGTTGCGCTCCGCCGCCGCCGCCGCCAGCGATTCGAGAAGCGCCTTGCGATCCAGCCCGTTCTCGGTCGGCGGCTGCCCGAGTTGCGGCCCGCCCATGCCGATGAAGCGACCGATCATGCTCTGCCCGGGCTTGCGATAGCGCGCGCCACGCACCTCGACGCGCCCGATCACTTCCTTCGTGCTCATGACCACCAGCCCCGTTTCGTGGACGAGCACATGATCGAGCGTGCGATTGCCAATGCGTGGGTAATGGACGAGCGTGTAGCGATCCGACAAACGGCGCAGTTCCTGATCCACGAGTTGATCGTTGCGGACTTTGCGGCCCCACTTCGCCACGCCCTGCAAGCCGGAATTAAAAAGGATGAAGCCGATGATCACCGCCGTGTAGGCAACGAGCAAAAAGGTGACGTTGCCGAGGAACGAGATCGGCGCGCCGATCAGGAAGAGGAGGACACCGGCGAGCACTTTCAGGCGGCTGAGCCGCTTGTTCGACTGTACCTGTTTGAGGTTCCGCGCGACCAGCACCGTGGCACTCCCTTGATCCGGCGATGCGGACTCCCCATCGTGACCGATGCTACGGCGAAGCGCGCGGAATCGCCCGTGCATGCGCGTGACCATCGGGAAGGTGTCCCGCATATCCTCATGCGCCGAATACGGCGCAGCCTGCTGACATGAGTGGCAACGCATCACGCGGAAGCGCGCAACTCGGGGGGTATCCTGCTTCCACGGGGGCGTCACGCGCCGGGAGTGTAGCACACCGGGAAGGCGCGCGCCAACATGCTCATCGGCGATACACGTCGTCGTGTGACCCAACATCCAGGAGGAGGATTTGGCGTTCGACCACCGCAAGTGTCAATGTCAATCGGTAACTGTACGTGATGCTGACGGCCCATTCCCCTTCATGCGTCCCATGGAGGGGACGGAGTTTCAGTGACGGATGATACGGGTCATCTTCGAGCAGACGAAGGACATGCGCGTGCGCAGCGATAAGGTCGCGATGTTTCTTCACGAATGCCTTGAGGGCCCGCTTATATCCTTCGGTAGCGATGAGTGTCCATCCTGGTGGATCGGCTTCCCTACTCGTCATCGGGAAGCGCGTCAAGATCGGCAAGAAGTGCATCGGCGCTCTCGTAGACCGTGTATCTCCCCGCCCGATAATCTTCCAGCGCCAGCGCGATCCGCGCCTCGGTCGCCTCGTTGATCTCCTCGATCATCTCAGCGTAGCGTTCCATCGTCAGGATCACATAGCGCGGCTGGTTGCGAGAGACGACATAGACCGGCCCTTTCTTCGCGAGCGCGTCAACCGCCGTAATACCCCGCTTCTTGATGTCCTGTGCCGCGATGATTTGCACATTACCTCCATCATGGTGCGACTCGAAGTACCCTTCGTAGTATTGTACATAGTGTGTTTATTGTCAAACATACCAGTGTCTGGCGAGAGCGTCCTCCTGTACGATGGCTCCGCCGCTGGCGGTTGACAGCGAATATTCTCAGAGATAGACTAGTTGGAGACTAGTCTATAGGGCGTGGAGGAATACATGCAAACGATCGGTGCATACGAAGCAAAAACGCACTTGTCACGTCTGCTCGATGCTATCGCGAATGGCGAAACGATCACGATTACCAAACATGGTGTGCCTGTGGCAATGCTGGTGCCTCCTTCAACGAAACAGCGTCCAGATATCGCCGCAGTTATCGCGGAGCTGCGCGAGTTGCGGAGTACTGTCACACTTGGCGGGCTTTCGATCCGCGAGATGATCGAGGAGGGGCGCGAGTGACGCGATTTGTCGTGGATACTTCGACGACGATGACGTGGTGCTTCAACGACGAAATGACGCCCGCAACTGACGCGTTACTCGATCAGTTGCAGGTGATGGGTGCGGTTGTCCCGGCTGTCTGGTCGCTCGAAGTCGCCAACGCGCTCCTTGTTGCTGAACGCCGCCGCCGTGTCAC
>JBBSFO010000237.1:0-7642 GCA_038238655.1 Thermomicrobiales bacterium
AGATCGAGGGCGGCTGGCTCGACTTCGATGTTGCGCTCGCCACGCCGGATATGATGGGCAAGGTCGGTCGTCTCGGTCGCGTGCTCGGTCGCCGTGGTTTGATGCCGAACCCACGCAACGGCACGATCGCGACGCCGGAAGACCTGCCCCGCGTCATCAATGAGCGGCGCGGCGGTCGTGTAGACTTCCGCAACGACCGCACGAACCTCGTGCACATCCCGATCGGCAAGACGAGTTTCACCGAGGAGCAGATCAAGGCGAACCTCCTTTCCGGCATTGACGCGGTCAATCGCGCCAAGCCGAGCGGATCGAAGGGCACGTACATCCGTTCCATCGTTGTCGCCACGACGATGGGGCCGAGCATCCGGCTCGATGTGAACGCCGCCGTCGGGGCAGCCGAAGGGGTTGCCGCGTAGGAAGCGGACGAGTATACTCAGTACCGACATCGCCGAAGACCGCTGGCGCGCTCGCGCTTAATCGGCCCCCTGGGCCACCAGCCGAGGTAGATGGGAAGAAGCAGAGTTCGCATGTGCATGGTGCCTCGCGCCGTTGCCGTCGCTGTTTTGCCCCGCGCCTCATCCGGCGCGGGGCTTTTGGTTTCCTACCCCCGGCCTCTTCCCTCGGAGGGAAGAGGAGAAGGTGGAAAAGAATCGTTATCTGGCAATTGAAAGGGGGTGAATGCACATGCCAACCGAGAAAAAGGGCGAAACGATCAGCGAACTTGAAGAGCGGATCAGTGGCGCGACCTTGGTGATTCTGACCGATTATCGCGGCCTGACCGTCACCGACCTGCAAGGGTTGCGCGGGCAACTGCGCGGCGTCGGCGCAGAGTTCCGAATCGCGAAGAACACGCTGACCCGCATCGCGGCGAACAACAAGGGTATTTCGTCGCTGGACGCCACCCTCGAAGGGCCGACCGCGCTCGTCTTTACAGGCGATGACATCGTTGGGCCATCGAAGGTTATCAACGACTTCGCGCGCATCTCGCGCATTCTGAAGGTGAAGGGCGCGCTCCTGCAAGGGAAGGCGGTCGGGGCCGGTGATGTCGAGGCGCTCGCCACGATGCCGCCGAAGGAAGTGTTGATCGCAACCATCGTCGGCGCGCTCGATGCACCGATTTCCAATCTGGTGTTCGCGCTGGACTTTGCGGTCTATGAGTTTACGTCGCTGCTCGATGCACGCGTCGCACAAATGGAGGGCGGGGAAGCCGCCGCATAGGAGGACACACACATGGCAGTCTCGATTGACGAAATCATCTCGTCCATTGACGCGATGACGATTCTCGACCTGAAGCAGCTTTCGGATGCGCTCAAAGAGAAATACGGCGTTACCGCGATGGCGGCAGCAGCCCCGGCAGCAGCCCCGGCGGGCGGCGGCGCGGCAGCGGCCCCGGTGGAGGAGCAGACAGAGTTCACCGTCATGCTGACCGAGATCGGCGCAAACAAGATCCAGGTCATCAAGGCCGTCCGCGAACTGACGAGCCTCGGCCTCAAGGAAGCCAAGGACCTCGTTGAGGCCGCGCCGACCGCCGTCAAGGAAAACGTCACGAAGGACGAAGCCGCCGCCGCCAAGACCAAGCTGGAAGATGCTGGCGCGAAGGCCGCCGTCAAGTAACAAAAGACCACGGACTGAGTTACACCGCTCGATTGCCACAGCAATGGAGCGCGGGGTGGGGCGAGGAATCTCGCCCCTCTTCTTTGCCCGCCAAAGGGTTGGAACCAAGGAATCCCCTTCATCGTTTCCATGGAGAGCGCGATCCATGGCGGCTGTCAGGTGGCCGCGTTGGACAGGGGAGGCGTATGACGCGACGCATGACAGTGGCACTCGCCGCAGGGCTGCTGGTAATGGTGGTAACAGCGCTATTTCTGCTCGTCGCTCTTACGGCACGCGGCGGCACACGGGCACCTGCGGGCTGGCTCGATTTCGGTGGGACGGATGTCACCGAGCGCGATCTCTCATTGGCAGAGCAGATGCGGCTCCTCAATGAATTCGCACCGATCTCTGTGCCGAGCGGTGCGACGAATATCCGGCTGCGCTATCAGCGGTTTCAGGACATCTACTTTGAGGCCTCGTTCGTGCTGGAGCCTGCCGAGTACGGCGACTACATGCGCCAGCTTGTCCCCTTCCCGTCAACTCTCGGGCCCGCTCCTCCCACGGCGTACAAAGGTGTGACTATCGGCAGCTATTCGAGCGTCGTCGTGACCGATCCATCCAGCTACCGCATCACTATCTCGTACGTCGCAGGGTAGGGTGAGAAGACGAGGACCATGCGGATGAGGCAGCCCCCTCAGCGCTCCGGCCCCCTCGATACTTCGTCTTTTCGTGGTGTCCTTGCTATCTTGGTGATGTAAATACTCCCTATGCCGGGACGGGCATGCGCGGCGGTAATTGAATGACATCGGTACGTGAAGCGAGTTCGGCAGCGGCGGAGCGGGGATTGATGATCGGTTCGTCGGCGCCGAGATAGCCGTCGCGGATGCGGAGGACGCGGCGCGTGTACGCCATGATGTCCGGCTCGTGGGTGACGAAGAGGATCGTCATGCCGAGTTGGGTATTCAGTTGCTGGAAAATCTCCATCACCTCGACGGACGAGCGCGAATCGAGATTGCCCGTCGGTTCATCCGCGAGAACCAGTGACGGCGTCGTGACGATGGCGCGCGCGATTGCCACGCGCTGCTGCTGTCCGCCGGAGAGTTGGTTCGGCTTATGGTCGAGCCGATCCGCGAGGCCGACAGCGTCGAGCGCCGCGACCGCCCGTTCCCGCCGCTCTCCCCCTGCGACGCCCGCATAGAGGAGCGGCAGCGCGACATTGTCGAGCGCCGTCGTGCGCGCGAGCAGATTGAACGACTGGAAGACGAAGCCGATCCGGCGGTTCCGCACCCGCGCCAGTTCCGTTTCGTCGAAGGTGGCGACATTCTCACCATCGAGGATGTAGTCGCCGCCCGTCGGCGTATCGAGGCAGCCGAGGATGTTCATCAGCGTACTCTTGCCCGAACCGGACGGTCCCATGATCGCGCAGAATTCACCGTCCGCGATGCGGAACGAGATGCCTTTGAGAACCTGAAGAGCCATATCGCCGGTCTGGTACGTCTTGGTAATGTCATGCACTTCGATCATCGCCGGGCCTCCTCTCGTCAGGCGAGAGAGACAAGGGCTACACGACGGCGCACATCGGGAATCTGGCACACGCGGCACAATGCCGCAATTGCCATGCGCGCGAACATCCATTCACTGTTTCGGTGTGCCGCCATTGTACACCCACGCGGTGCGGAACGATAGAGGAAGTTCGCGATCAGGAATTCTCCACTCGCGGCCAAACTGGCCCGATGGACAGGCACGCGATGCACTTTCGGCTGATGTGCCACCCTCCCTTGCCGCGCTATGCTGCCTCCATACGAAAGAAACGATGGGAATGCAACGGGAGATCGGTATGACGAGAACAGCAAACAACCCATCGCGTACGGAACGTCTGTACGCATTGCTTGCCTACACGAGCGCGATGACGATCATGATTCTCGGGGGATATGTTATTTTGCGCACCGCGTCGGACGCACGCGTGGCCGCGTTGTAGCAGATCGTCCTGGCGATGATGGCGGTGCCACTACTGGCAACAATGGTCGTTTCCTGCGGCAATTATCACGAGAATCGCGCGGTCCGCGCCGTTACCTGGGTGATTGTCGTGCCGTTCGGCATCGTCAATCCCCTTACCTGGATCGGTGCGCTCGTTATCATCGCGCAGCCGCACGCCCGTACCATACCGCAGCATGCGACGGGCGATTGAACCGCTTCTTTTCTCCTTGCGGAGTATCCTCCGACTGCGTACACTACGCCCGTTTCCATAAAGGGGGCTAACTATCACAGGGAGGGCGAAATGCCAGTCGCAACGCTAAATGGCACCGACCTATTCTACGTTACGGAAGGAGTGGGCGTGCCGTGCATCGTACTGCACGGTGGTCTTGGGCTTGATCATTCGTATTTCCGCCCGGCCCTCACACCCCTCGGCGATGTTCTGCATCTTGTCTATAGCGATCTACGCGGTCACGGGCGTTCCGGTCGGCCACCAATCGAGACGTTGACGTTCGATCAACTGGCCGAAGACATAGACGCACTTCGCGCGCACCTCGGCTTCTCGCGCGTTGCGCTCCTGGGGCACTCCTACGGTGGGTTCATCGCCCTGGAGTACGCGCTCCGGCACCCGGAACGCCTCAGCCATCTCATCCTCGTGGACACCGCTCCTGCAACCGATTATCCCGATGAGCTTGCCGCGAATATCAAGCGGAAGGCATCGCCGGAACTGGCGAAAGCGTTGCAGAATGCCGCACCACCAACAACCAATGTGGAATTCGAGGAACGGCTCCATCAACGCGCGCCGCTCTACTACTACCGCTTCGATCCCGATGTCGCGGCACGCCTCAATGCGAATTTGATCCTCAATGTCGCCGCAGCCCAGCGTGGAACGGAATTACTGCGCGCCGCATATAACGTCGTTGATCGCTTACCCGCAATTACGACACCATCACTCGTCCTCGCCGGGCGGGACGATTTCATCTGTCCGCCATCGCAGGCGGAGCGGATCGCGCGGGGACTGCCGAATGCCGAGTGCGTGATCTTCGAAGAAAGCGGCCATTTCCCCTTTGTCGAGGAACCGTCCGCGTTCTTTGCTACCGTCCACGATTGGCTACGGCGCAATCCCAGCGTGTGATGTATCGGGCTACACGTCCAATTTCTCGCGCAATCGGGGCAGCAGTTCCGCGATGGGCACGCGTTCCTGCGCCATGCTGTCACGCTCGCGGATGGTGACGGCGCGGTCCTCGATGCTGTCGAAGTCCACCGTGACGCAGAGCGGCGTACCGATTTCGTCCTGCCGCCGGTAGCGCCGCCCGATCGCCTGTGTGTCATCGTATTGGATCATCATGTGCGGGCGGAGCGACGCCGCGACCTCGCGCGCAAGGTCGCCGAGCGGTTCCTTCTTCGAGAGCGGCAACACGGCGACCTTGATCGGCGCAATCGCCGGATGGAGCCGCAGGACGACGCGCGTGTCCGCCTTGCCGTTGACGTCGGTTGTCTGCTCCTCGTCGTAAGCATCAAGCAGGAAGACCAGCACCGCCCGCCCGACGCCGACCGCCGGTTCGATGACGTACGGCAGGTACCGCTCCTTCTTCTCCTCATCGAAAAAGGTCATGTCGCGCCCGCTCGCCTCCTGATGGCGCGCGAGGTCGTAATCTCCGCGACTGGCGACGCCCTCGAGCTCCGCCCAGCCGAGGCCGCCCGGCCAAAGGTACTCAATCTCCTTGGTCCCCTTCGAGTAGTGGGCGAGGTCTTCGGGCGGCAGATCGCGGATGCGGATATTCGCGTCGCGAACGCCGAGATTCTTGAACCAGTTAATACGCTGATCGCCCCAATACTGGTGCCACTCGCGCTCGGTGCCGGGCGTGACGAAGTACTCCATCTCCATCTGCTCGAACTCGCGCGTGCGGAAGATGAAGTTGCCGGGCGTGATTTCGTTACGGAACGATTTGCCGATCTGCGCGATGCCGAAGGGCAATTTCTTCCTGCTCGTCCCAAGCACATTGGGGAAGTTGACGAAGATGCCCTGCGCCGTTTCGGGCCGCAGATAGGCGACGGACGCGCTTTCTTCCAGCGGGCCGACAAAGGTCTTGAACATCATGTTGAACTGGCGCGCCGCCGTCTTCACACCGGGACACGTCGCTGCCATCAATCCCTGCTTCCGCCATTCGGGATTGCCGCACGGTGTTTGCTCGGCGTGATCGGCGCGGTAGCGGAGTTTGCAGGTCGTGCAGTCCACGAGCGGGTCAGTGAAATGTCCGATGTGGCCGGACGCCTCCCAAACCTGCGGTGACATCAGAATCGCGGCGTCTAGCCCGACCATGTCGTCGCGCAGCTGCACCATCGCCTTCCACCACGCCGCCTTGACATTGTTCTCGATCAAGACGCCGAGCGGCCCGTAATCCCACGCGTTGCCGAAGCCACCGTAGATGTCGCTCCCCTGAAAGATGATTCCCCGCCGCTTGGTGAGCGAGACGATCGGTTCCATAGACTCCAGTCGCATACCGGTATGGGTCATTTGCTCGTTCCTCTCACAAAAAGTGCTGAGTACTGAGTACTGAGTGCTGAGATCGCTCCCGTACCAACCTGCTGCACGAAAAGCACCCACGGATACCTATAGTGCAGAGCAAATACCGAGGAAGTGCTCCTCGGGACTCAGTACTCAGCACTCAGCACTTAAAGTCGCCGCCCCGGCTTTTGCACCGGGGCGGCAGACGCGCGGTTTTCATCGCGGCGTGTGACTAATCCTCGTGCACCACCGTTCCCGCGATCTCGCTACCGGTCACCATCAGCGCGGCGACCCCACTTGCCGTCACCAGTGGGAGCGGAGCCGCCGCAGGTCCGCCACCCAGCATTTTTACCACAGCGAGACCGGGCAGCGCACCGGATGGCGCTTGCACTGCAGGGGCGGGGCGCATCCGCTGATAAATCTGCGTGGTGGAAATGCTCACATGGCCGAGCATCGTCTGCACCTCGCGCAGGTGGTGGCCGGTCGTCAGGGCATGCGCGGCGAAGGTGTGGCGGAGGGTGTGCGGCGTGACATTGCGCACCGATGCGGACTGCGCGTACCCCTTGAGGATCAGCCAGAACCCCTGGCGCGTCAGCCGCTGGCCGCGATGATTGAGGAAGAGCGCTTCCTTGTCCGCACCATGCGCGCGGGCGATGATCGGTCGGCCCGTCATGAGGTAGCGATGCAGCGCCTCGTGCGCAGTCGGTGTGAGTGCGATCAGGCGTTCCCGCGCCGCGCGCCCTTCGCAGCGGATGCATCCGACCGCGAGATCGAGATCCATTTGATCGAGCGCGACCAACTCCGAGACGCGTATCCCCGTCGCGTACAGGAGTTGGAGCATCGCCGCATCGCGCACGCTCTCGGGCGTCTTGATGCGCGTCGGGGCGGCGAGGAGACGCGCCACCTCATCGGTGGTGATCGCGTGGGGAACATACCGATCCACGCGCGGCGCGAACAGCGAGAGCGCAACATCCACCTCGATCTCGCCCCTCTCCTTGAGATACTGGAAAAACGACTTGGAAGCGGCCGTCTTCCGCGCAATCGTGCTACTCGCGTACTGCCGCTCGCGCAGTGACTGAAGATACTCCGTTACCTGCTCAGATACGACAACGCGCCATTCCGTCACGCCCTCACGCGTGAGATGCGCGACCAGTTGCATCAGGTCATTCCGATATGCCATGACCGTGTGCGGCGAACAGTGCTTTTCCGCACCGAGCGCCACAAGAAAACGATCGACCCACGCCTCCATCCCCGTCCTCCGCCCTAAACCCCACTTCTCCGCACCCAAAGACCCTGGGACCCCGTGAAGAACGCGCATCCGCGTTGTACGTCTCTCCCGCACTTTACAAAACGTACGAAATCGTCCGTGGATGCGCGAAAACACGAAACTGACGGAAATTGGCCAAAAAAGGAGAAATTCGGGGTTGAGGTTCGAGGTTCGAGGTTCGAAGGGGAATCCTCGGACTTCGAACCTCGAACCCAATCACGCCAACGCGACGCCGAGGAGATCGCGCAGCGGGGTGTAGGGGATGTTGAATGCGCTGGCGACGGGCGCTTCGGTGCAGC
>JBBSFO010000238.1:0-7627 GCA_038238655.1 Thermomicrobiales bacterium
CCGGCGAAGGCGTGCAGCAAGCGCTCCTTAAGATCATCGAGGGCACGACCGCAAATGTGCCGCCGCAAAGCGGCCGCAAGCACCCGCACCAGGAATACATCCAGATTGACACGCGCAATATCCTCTTCATATGCGGCGGCGCATTCGAGGGACTGGAAGACATTATTGCCCGCCGGATGGACTCGAAGCAAACGATGGGTTTCGTCCGCGACGGCTCCGCGAAGACCAAGGCGGCGGACGATAACCTGCTCCGCTTCGTGACGCACGACGATTTGCTCAAATACGGACTGATCCCGGAGTTCGTCGGTCGGTTACCGATCACGGTCAGCCTCGACCAACTCTCGCGCAGCGAACTGATCCGCATCCTCACAGAGCCAAAGAATGCCGTCATCAAGCAGTATCAGCGCCTCTTTGGACACGACAATGTCGAGTTGTCGTTCACGGAAGATGCGCTCGAAGAGATCGCCACGCAGGCCGAGAAGCGCAAGACCGGCGCACGCGGGCTGAAGACCGCGATTGAATCGTTGCTGCTCGATGTAATGTACGAGATACCGTCGCTCGACAATGTGCGCAAGTGCATCGTCAATGGTGAGACGGTGCGCAGCGGCAAGCAGCCGATCCTGATGACGCTCGGCGGTCGGGAACTGGAACTCGAAGACACCGTCGCGTAGTACCAACAATTCGCGAAATGAGAGGGGCCGGGCAGCAAGCCCGGTCCCTTTTGTCAAGGGTGAATTTCGGTGGAGGCAGGCAGGACGCTTGCCCCGACTGCTAGGCTGGGTTTATTTTCCAGCGGGCGCGACAGCAAGACCTTCACGATCCTCGTCTTCCGCGCCGCCCTCGGCGTTTCCGGGGCGTTCTTCCTCGCCGGAGTTCGGGCCGAAGGTGTTCGGACCGCTCTGGTAGCCGCGCACGCTCGAACCATACGGCCGCGGTGCGTACCCGCCGGTGGGCGGAGTGCGCGCCGCTGGAACGACGCCTTCCGGTCGGGCGTATCCTTGTCGGGGCGGCAGGTCCGCGCGGGCAAACTGCGCGACGTTCGCTTCGAGGTCAATGAATTGGTCGGCGATGTCCATGAGATCGGTCGCGGCCTGGCGGGGCGTCGCGGCGACCTCGACACGTAAGCCGGCATTTTGCGCGGCGTCCACGAGGTTGACGAAATCGCCGTCGCCACTGACGACGATCGCGACATCAATGTGTGGAGCTTGCGTCAGCAGATCTATCGCTAGTTCCATGTCGAGATTCGCCTTGGTGCTGCCGTCCTCGAAGCGACGGAGCGCCTTGGTCTTAACGCGGAAACCATTGCGCTTCAGCCAGGTAATGAAACTGTGGCTGCTTTCGTCTTCCGGGTTGTAGCCGAGATAGGCGTATGCCCGATGCAGGCGACGACCGGATGTGAGGAAATCGAGCAGCCGCGCGTAGTCAATGCGGATCCCCATGTCCCGTGCCGCGAAATAAAGGTTGGACATATCGAAGAAAATCGCGATCCGGTCCGATTCGTCATGCCGTCTCGACGCACGCATGGAGAAACCCCTTTCAATCAGCAAGTCTTACAAAGGTACATCGCCAAACACGACTTAATGGTCAAGCAAATCGGAGATAAACACCGTTGTATCAGCCCGGAACATGCAGTATTAGTGTAGCACGCGTTCATCTACTGAAACAAATGCACGATCGGCGCTCGGTTCGGGGAAAGCGGCATCAATCGTACTCCGGAACCTCGAGTTTCGAAATCACACGCTCTTCGCCGTGACCAGCGCACGCCATGCGCTGTCGAGGCCGTCGTCGCTTACGGCGTAAAAATAGCGGACCGTGTCAGTATCGCGGAATGCGAGGTTGTACCGCCGCTCGCCATCCCGCTCGCTGCTGCCACCATATCCTAAATGGCCCGCCCATTGGATTGCATCAGGATTGAGCGGCTCATTCTCGCGCTCGATAATCGCCTGACGCCAGAGTCGTCGTGACGACTTCTTCGTCAGGTCGTCCGCAACACGGCCATTCCGCAGATCGCGCATCGTGTAATACCGCTCGCCATCGCGCTCCGCGACCGAGAGAATTTCGATGCCGGTTTTCGGCATGGCGGGAGGATTGCTGCGTGTACGTTCGACCGGAGGAGTGGATTCATCGCCCGGCGCTGACGCTGACTCAGCCGCGACGGCAGGAACATCGGCGATGGTTTCTGCCGCTACCTCTGGTGTGGGGACAGCGATTTCTTTTGGCGCTTCAGGCGTGGTAACGGGCATATCGGCGGATAGCTCCGGTGGCTTCGGCGCGGCACGAGATCGTCGGCGCGGTCGCGGCTTCGGTGCATCGGCTGTCGGTGATTCGACCGCCGATTCCGGTTCGACGCGCGCGGTTGTCGGCTCGTCAGGGATCGGCGGAGGCATGGCAACGATTTCGGCGGTGTCGGCGGCATTCGGTTGTTCCGGCTCGGCAATTGCGGCGGGCGTTTCCGGTATATCCAAAACGTATACCGGCGTTGCCGCTTCCGGTTCCGATTGCGCTACGACTTGCGTCTCGGCCTCGGCTTGCTCCGTTGACGGTCGGCGGCGCGACCGGCGACGACGCGGGGCGCGTCGTTCTTCGGGATCGGTTTCGATGGTCTCCGCCTGGGGTTCATCACGTATATCGCCCGATGTCGCGTCGTCCGACTCGTCATCGTCGTCCATTGTCGCCCGACGTGGCGCAGTCCACGCGCGAATCCTGTCCGGATCGGCTGCGACTTCCGGCGCGATACCCGCTGCCTCGCGCACGAGTTGGACGATTTCATCACGGAGCGCGACGACTGAGGCGGTTTCCTGACGGACGAACACCTGCCCCGCATCTGTCGCGTAGGGCGTGTTCAGGCCTTTCGGTACGGTGACGATCAGTACCGGTTTGCCCCCGCTGCTTTCGACTTCCACCGTGACATCGAGCTTTGGTACGACGCTACGCGCGATTGCATCACTCAAGCCGCGCGCGGACTCCTCAGAAGCGGGCACACCGGCAACGGGATGGGCCGGATTCGCGTTCACGCCGACGTAGATGACCCCGCCATTCGTGTTAGCGAAGGCGACAACATCTTTGGTGATCGGCCGGTACCGGCTCCGGCGACTACGCACCTGTTCGTGGAAGGACTGGACGATGGTCGGCCCCTGCTCGCGCGCCGCCTGAACGGCGTCCTGCGGCGAAGTGGCTGATTGATACGGGCGGATGCACGTGAACTCTTCGGAGGTGAACAAGGCTTTGAGCGCCGCGAACGACCGCTCCGGCAGTTGCACCTCGGTCGCCCGGTCCCCGATGCCGAGGTCGGTCTCGCGCGGCGCGCCGTCGTGGGAAAGCCGGTGCGCGTCGGAGCCCTGGATACTGTGCATCCGGCGCGGGTACTCGGGCCGGGAGCCATTGAAGAAGCCCGCCGTTCCTTGTCGTGTTGTGTCTGCCAGATCGGTGACTTCAAGCGCGTGGATGTATTCGGACTGCGTGTACGCGACCTTGGTTGGGCCGCCGAAGCGGAAGTTCTGCATCGCCACACCATGCGCCATGTTGACGTGCGCCGGGATGACGAGGCCGCCACTTGCGTTGATCACTTCGTACGCCTCGAGTACATCGGCGGTGGCGCTGACCTGCCCGCTACCCATCTCCATTTGATCTTCCGGGATATTCAGCGTCATCAAGAGATGTTCGAGTCGCCGCACAGTCGTTTCCGGCGGGTAGATGCCGAGGATGTGAAACCCGTACGCAGCGGTGTACTCGAATCCGGGCAAGACGAGCATCTTCTCGTGCAACCGGCGATATTCATCGAGGATTTCTTTTTCAGCGGGTTCCAGCCGGTCGAGTTCCGCGAGCAGTTGGAGGTCTTCGATTTCGCGGCGCATCGCGGCGATACCGCTCACGCTGTTATGGTCAGCGAAGGCGACGATATCGAGACCACGCTCGTCCGCCGTTTGGAGGATTGCAAGGTAGGTGGCCGACAGGTCCTGGTAATCCGCCGATGCCGGGGTATGCAGATGTAAATCCATCCGGTACCACGTCATATCCTGCGCATCGCGTGTTTGTTGGCCGCGTCCGCCCCGCCCGCGTCGTGAACGTGACATCGTAAAATCAATCACTCCTGGTATGGGTGTGCAGTGACATACCCAAACGCGAACCATCCTTGCACCGATTGTCGCATAGGCAGCGTGGATGGGCAAACCGCGCCTGATCTTCATACCTATCATGCAAACATATAGCCACATAGTGGCGGTGGGTGTCAGCTTGCCGAATCGCGCTGCGACAGGCTGAAACCCTTCACCACCGGAATACGAGGGAGCGGTCGTTGTTGGGTGCGCGACACAACCTGCGCACGTACGGTAAAGTAGCCGTGGGACATATCGGGGTATCGGTGGTGACTGAGGTGCGCATGAGCGACAATTCGATTGATCTGCACTTCTTTCTCGATCAGTTAGCGTCGAGCGCGCCGACACCGGGCGGGGGTGCGGCGTCTGCGTACGTCGGTGCGCTGGGCGCGGCATCGGTGGCGAAGGTCGCCGCCGTCAGCGTCGGTAAGCCGAAATTCGCGGCACACGACGCCGATTTGCGCGCCCGGCTCGATCATCTTCTGTCGCTGCGTGACCGTTTCCTTGCGCTGGCGACCGAAGACGAGGCGGCGTTCGCTTCCTTTATGCAGGCATACCGGCTGCCGAAGACGACCGACGATGAGCGGGCAGTACGAGCGGCTGCAGTGCAGGATGGGATGCGGCAGGCGGCGGCTACGCCACTACGGATCATGGCGGCGGCGCGCGAGGTGCTCGATGCAGCCGAGGAAATTGCCGTCACGGGGAACCCGAACGCCTTGGGGGATTGCGGGGCGGGCGCGGCGATGGCAGTGGCCGCAATGCGTGTCTCGCTGCTCAACGTCACGGCGAATATCGCCGGACTGGTGGATGGCGCGGAAGTCGCGGGCTATCGCGCGCAACTGCACGATTTAATGGACGGTGTGGCTGAACGCGAGCGGACGCTCCTCGGTACGATCCGCCGTCGTCTCGCCGGTGAAGTCGAATGACCTCATCCCAGACCACGATAGCGGACACGGCACAGCGGGGCGCGCGGATGCTGCTAGGTAAGCCTGTCGCCGCAGCGATCACCGAAGAGGTGCGCGCGGGCGTGGTGGCGTTCGTTGAGCGGTATGGGTACGTCCCGACGCTCGCCGTGATGACCGTCGGGCCGACACCGGCCGCCGAGCGGTATACGGAAACACTGCGGAAACAGTCGGCGGCGGTGGGGCTGGCATTCGAGCGTGTCGCCCTCGACCCCGTTGCCAACGAAGATGCGCTCCGAGCACAGATCATTGAACTGAATCACCGACCGCAGATCGTCGGTGTGCTCGTGCAGATGCCCTTGCCTGCTCACTTGTCACCGACCGTCGTCGGTGAAACGCTCGACTCGTACAAGGATGTGGACGGTATCACGTCGGCAAATGCGGGCAACCTTTCGCTTGGCCTGCCCGGACTGTTTCCCAGCACGCCCCTCGGCGGTGTCGCGCTTCTGACGCACTATGCCATCCCGCTTGCAGGCAAACACGCGGTGGTCGTCGGTCGTTCGAACGTCGTCGGCAAGCCGCTCGCGCAGTTGCTGCTCCGCGAGAACATGACGGTAACCATTACCCACTCAGGCACCGCCGACCTCGCAGACTTGACACGACGAGCGGACATCCTCGCGGTGGCGGTCGGGCGCGTTGGGTTCATCACGCCGGAGATGGTGAAGCCCGGCGCAGTCGTCGTAGATTTCGGTACGAACTTCACTGCGGACGGTTTGCGCGGCGATGTCGCCCCGGAAGTCGCTACGATTGCTGCCGCCTTCACCCCGGTGCCGGGCGGTACCGGGCCGGTCACGAATGCCATTCTCCTTCGCAACACCCTGCGCGCTGCGCGCGAAACGATGGCTGTCCGCAGCCATCTTGGTTTGCACGACTGAGAACGGGATCGAAACCGATTGAACCGCAGAGACGCAGAGGACGCAGAGATCGCAGAGAGGGAAAAAGAAGAAAGAAATACGGAGATACGCGAGGGCAAAATGGTCCATCTGAATTCTCACTTCATTTCTCATTCCCGTCCTCTGCGTTCTCTGCGTCTCTGCGGTTCTCCCCGGTTTCCGTTCGTCGCTCCCGGTGACGCATCGTTGTAGTGGAAGGAAATGTACGGTGGCTGCTGTTCCCAGCGACATCGCGATTGCACAGGCCGCGACGCTTCGACCAATTACGGAGGTTGCCGCTTCACTCGGTCTCGGTGACGACGACATCGAGTTGTATGGCAAATACAAAGCGAAGATCCATCTCGACGTGTTGACACGCATGCAGGATCGGCCGATGGGGAAATACATCGTCGTCACAGCGATCACGCCGACGCCGCTCGGTGAAGGCAAGACGACCACCACGGTTGGGCTTGGGCAGGCACTCGCGGCAATCGGCAAGCAGGCGATCATCGCGATCCGTCAGCCGTCGCTCGGGCCGGTTTTCGGGATCAAGGGCGGTGCGGCGGGCGGCGGTTACTCACAAGTCGTGCCGATGGAAGACTTCAATCTCCATCTGACCGGCGATTTCCACGCCGTCACCGCCGCGCACAACCTCGCCGCTGCCTTCCTCGATAACTCGCTCTACCAGGGCAACCCGCTCGATCTCGACCCACTCGCCGTCGCGTGGCGACGCGTGCTCGATGTGAACGACCGCGCGCTCCGGCAGGTGATCGTCGGCCTCGGCGGCAAGGAGAATGGCAGCCCGCGCGAGACGGGCTTCGATATCACCTCGGCATCGGAAATCATGGCGATCCTTGCCCTCACGACCGGCCTCGACGACCTTCGGGTACGGCTCGGCCGGATCGTCGTCGGTCAGTCCCGCGACCGAAAGCCTGTCACGGCGGAAGACTTGAAGGTCGCGGGGGCGATGGCGGTGCTCCTCAAAGACGCGATCCAGCCGAACTTACTGCAAACCCTCGAAAACACGCCCGCGATTGTCCATGCCGGGCCATTCGGCAATATTGCCCACGGGTGCAGCAGCATTCTCGCCGATCAAATCGGGCTGCGGCTTGCCGATTACGTCGTCACCGAAGCGGGTTTCGGCGCGGACCTCGGCGCGGAAAAATTCTTCAATATCAAGTGCCGCGCGAGTGGCCTGACCCCGAATGCGGCGGTGCTCGTCGCGACCGTGCGGGCGCTGAAGGCGCACAGCGGCAAATACCGCGTCGTCGCCGGTAGACCGCTCGATCCAGGATTGGGCACGGAAGACTTGCCGGCGCTGCGCGACGGCCTGGCGAACCTCGAAAAGCAGATCGAGAATGTCCGGCTCCACGGTGTCCCCGTCGTTGTCGCGATCAATCACTTCCCGACGGACACGGAGGCAGAGATTGCGCTCATCCGCACGGTTGCGCTCGAGGCCGGGGCGGCGGAGTGCGTTGTGAGCCGCATTTGGGCGGAAGGCGGCGCGGGCGGTCGCGAGATGGCGGAGGCGGTCGTACGCGTCGCGGAGCAGGGCAGTGACTTCCGGTTCCTGTATCCGCTCGATATGCCAATCAAGGAAAAGATTGTGACGATTGCGACGCGTGTTTACGGCGCGGACGGTGTCGCATTCCAGCCGGAAGCCGAGCGCAACCTCCGCGACATCGAACGGCAGGGCTTC
>JBBSFO010000239.1:0-7615 GCA_038238655.1 Thermomicrobiales bacterium
AATGACATCCTGCGTTCCCCTGAAGTATTCCTGACGGGAGATCATGTTCAGTTTCTGGCCCTTGTATTTGTCCGGTGGCGGGATGGGAACAGTACCGACCGGACCGGACGAGGCGGCCGTCGTGGTGCCGCCTGCCGCCACACTGCCGCTCGGCGCGGTTGTCCCGGCTGCGGGTGCGCTACCCGCCGGGCGAGTCGCTGCTGCCGCTGTTGTTGGGGCGGTGGTCGCGGCACCCGCAGCCGGTGCGGTCGTCGCCGCCGCGCCGGTCGTCGGGGCCGCGGGCTTTGGCGTGTCGGTCGCCGTGCTCCCGCCGCAGGCGGCGAGGATAGCCGCTGCGGCGCTCGCCGCGATGCCGCCGAGGAAACCGCGCCGTGTCAGTCCCGCGTCCCGCACTGTGTGACTCGCCATTACCCGCTCCTTCTCATACCGACACTTCGACATGCCCGATACTCCTTGTGGGACAACATGCGCTCGTCCTGAGTGATACGCGCATATCACGCGACGACGCTTGTGGCGTTCCGAGGACTGCGGGCTTGCGCAACGATCTCGAAAGGCAAGACGAGCGACGATGTTATTCCTCAACAGAAGATATGGCTACGCTACCATTCGCATCCTGTTTTGTCAAGCGAAAACGCTCTGCAGCGAGTGGAGTTGCGCGGGCGTACGTTCTCGCGGGTGGTGCGCTACAATCGGCAGCGTGGTTGGTTGGGCAATCCGCATGGGAGGAGATTCCGCGATGGCTGGTTTGGTTTGGGGCAACGAAGAGTCGGCGCGTCTCGCCGCGATCCGGGACGATCTCGCATCGGTGAGCACAGCGTCCGCCTGCCAACTGCTCGTGCAGCAGGGGTGGCGCAATACGTACATGCAAGGGCTGCTGCCGCTCGAATCGCTCGGTTTGGGCAAGCGGCTCGTTGGTCGCGCACGGACGTGCCGCTATCTGATGCGGCGCGGGCCGGAAGCGCCGCACGATCCGGCGAAGCGGCGCACTTCCGCCGAAATCGTCATGATCGAATCCATCGAACCGGGCGATGTTTTCTGTGTGGACGCGCTCGGCGTGCCGACGGCGGGGATCATCGGCGACATCCTCGCGACGCGTCTCAAGTATCGTGGCACCCTGGCGGCAGTCGTCAATGGTGCGGTGCGCGACACGCCGTATCTGAAGGGCGTCGGATTGCCCGTCTTCACCGGGCACGCGCACCCTTCGGCGAGTGGCCGGGACGTGGTGGCGGTAGATTACGACGTGCCGTGCAACATGGCGGGCGTTTATCTGATCTCCGGTGACATTATCCTCGCGGACGACGAGGGCGTGCTAGCGATGCCGCTCGATCTGGCGGAGCATGTCGCGGCGCACGGCCCGGCGAAAGAGGGGCAGGAAGTCTGGATTCGCGGCAAGGTCGAGGCGGGCGGTTCCGTCCACGACTATTACCCGCCGAACGACGAGAAAGCGGCGGAGTACGAGCGCGAGACGGGGCAGTCGTACCACCGTTAATCACGGGCCGATTGAGTATTTGAAATGGCGATGGCAGGCTTGTACCCTGCCATCATCACTTGCACGCAGCGTCGTTCCCCTTGACCCTACAAGGCTATGCATTCTCGGGACCAACCTCACCCCCGTCCCCTCTCACTGCCCAGAGGGCACCCGCGCTGGAGAGGGGTGACTCATGCATTATGCCGTTATGCTCACCGAACATCGCAATCTTCGGAAGGTCGCTCCTGCGATGGAGAGGGGTTGGGGGTGAGGTTCCCCCTTGACCCTCACGCTCCGTGAGGATGTATGTTGCCTCCTGGTTACCGTAGACCGAGCGAAGGGGCACTATTCGCCCCTTCACGGCCCGCCGTTGAAACACTCCGCGGTTGTGACGGTCAAACAAATGGGTGATGAGCGACGCGTCAGGCCCCATGATGAAACGTTCACATCGCCGTGCGATAATTTTGACACAGAAAGCGAGTACCGTGGGATGACGACACGCGACCTGTCCCAATGGACACGGCGCGAACCCCTCGGATGGCCGATGTTCATCGTGGCACGAGGGCGTATGGTGAACGGTGGAAGGATACGCCGCGCGTTGTCAGGAAAGCACGCGGGCCGGTGTTTTCACACGGGGCATGTGTATGGAATGGAGGGAAATGATGGTTGATAGACGCGAAGAAGGGAAGCCTATTCAGATGGAAAAGCGATTCAATTTGATGGAGCGTGCCACAGCACCGGCGACGAATGGGCGCACGCCACACCGCACGGCCCCGACGCCGCCGAGGGATGGCAATGCCGCGCCCGTGGCCGATGCGATCCCACAAATGGACGTGCAGCACTCCTCCATCGCCAATCCGATTATCCAGGCGCTCGATGTCGTCAAGGTGTTCGACACGGGTAAGGTCAAAGTTCCCGCGCTTCGGGGCGTCTCGCTCGCTGTCGGGCGGGGCGAGATGGTCGCAATCATGGGGCCGTCCGGTTCCGGCAAGACGACGCTGCTCAACTGCCTCGCCGGGTTGGAGGCGATTGACGCCGGCCAGATTATTGTGGATGGCACCGACATCGCCACGATGAACGACAAAACCAAGACCGACTATCGCGCCCGGCACATGGGCTTCGTCTTCCAGTTCTACAACCTCCTGCCCGTACTTTCCGCCATCGAGAATGTCGAGTTGCCGCTCGTAGTCAGTGGCGTGAACACCAAAGAAGCGCGGGAACGGGCGATGCGCGTCCTCGAACTCGTGCGGCTCAAAGAATGGGCGGCGCACAAGCCCGCCGAACTTTCCGGCGGCCAACGGCAGCGCGTGACGATTGCCCGCGCGCTGGTTAACGAGCCCGCGATTGTCTGGGCAGACGAGCCGACCGGCGATTTGGATAGCGAGACGGCGGATGAGATCATCCATCTCATGCAGGACCTCAACACCCGGCACAGTCAGACCTTCGTGATCGTCACACACGACGCGGGCGTCGGCGCGCGCTGTCAGCGGATTATCAAGATGCGTGACGGCCAGATCATTGACGACGGCCTCGGCCATGTCGCCGACCCGCGCGCCTTCGTCGGCGACGGGCAGGCCCGACCAGTAGTCAGTAATCAGTAGTCAGTAGTCAGAAAATAACGGTCGGCAGGGAGTGGCGGGAAACGAACGCGTAGCGCGTCCTCTTTCAACTGACTACCGACTACTGACTACTTCCCCGGAGGGGCATATGAATAAACTCTTTGGCATCCCGATGACGAATATCATGGTGGCGCTTTTGATCGTGCTGGCGGCGGTGCTGGCGATCACGGTCTATATTGCGCTCCGCAATCCCGTTATCTTCCGGCTCGGCATCCGTAATGTGCCGCGCCGCAAAGCGCAGACGGGGCTGATCGTCGTTGGACTGATGCTCTCGACGCTGATCATGTCTGCCGCCTTCGCGACGGGTGACACGATCAACTACTCGATCGGCGATCTCGTCTACAAATCGCTGGGCCGCGTGGACGAAGTGATCCGGCCCAAGCAGGACCCGAATAGCGTCGGTCAGGGGACGGACAAGATTCCGGTCGCCGTGCTGACGAATCTCGAAACGCGCTTCACGGGCGACCCGGACATCACCGGGTTCGTACCGTCGCTCGGCAAGGCCGTGCCCGGCCTCAACCCGCGCACCTCGCAGAGCGAGCCGATCGTCTCCCTCGCGGGGGTGGACCCGAAACGCGTCGGGGCAATCGGCGGCGTCGTGGATACCAAGGGCAATACCCTCGATATCGGCACACTCAAGCCGGGCGAGGCGTATCTGAACAAGACGGGCGCGGACAAACTGCAAGCGCAGGTCGGCGATACTATCCAGTCGTTCTACAACAATCAGCCGATCAGCTTCACGGTCGCAGCCATCGTGCAGGACAGCATCTTCAATGCGAACACGAATGGCAATGCCTATCCCGGTTTGCTCATCCCGCTCGACCGCGCGCAGGCGATGTTCAACCGGCCGGGGGATTTCGACGCGATCTTTGTTGCCAACACTGGCACGGTCCGCAGCGGTGTGAACCGGACGGACACGGTCGTTGGTAAACTCGACCCGGTACTGGCCCCGCAAAACCTCGAAGCGAACAAGATCAAGCAGGATACGGTGAAGATCGCCGAAGTTGCCGGCAACCTGTTCACGACCTTTTTCCTCGTCCTCGGCCTGTTCGCCATCGCGGCGGGCGTACTGCTGATCTTCCTGATCTTCACGATGCTCGCGGCGGAGCGAAAGAGTGAAATGGGGATGGCGCGCGCGGTTGGCACGCAGCGACGGCACCTCGTGCAGATGTTCATTGCCGAAGGGACGGCCTATGACCTGATCGCGGCGGCGGTCGGCGCGATTCTCGGCGTCGGCGTGGCGCTCGGCATCGTGCTGGCGATGAAGGCGATCATCGGCAATGATTTGCCGCTCTCACCGTACGTGCAGCCGCGCTCGCTGGTCGTCGCGTACTGCCTCGGTGTCGTGCTGACCTTTGGGACGATTGCCTTCTCATCGTGGCGCGTGAGCAAACTGAACATCGTCGCCGCGATTCGGGACACGGAGGAGCCAATACGCCGCAAGGCGGGCACGCGCAGCCTGATCTGGGGCATCGTCATGGTGCTGCTCGGCATTTTGCTCGCGCTTATCGGCCTGTCCGGCAAGCAGGCCGCGCCATTCTATGGCGGCGCGATGCTGATCGTCTTCGGTCTCGCCCTGATCCTCCGCCGCTTTGGCGTGCCGGAGCGGGGCGTTTTCACGGCGGTCGGGCTGTTTGTCCTCGCCTGGTGGTGCGTGCCGTTCTCGGTGCATAACAAAATTTGGGGCAAACTCCAGGGCGGTATCGAGATGTTCTTCTTCAGCGGGATCGCGCTCGTCACCGGGGCCGTGCTGCTGATCGTCTTCAATACCGATCTGTTGCTGAAGTTCGTGACATGGATCGGCAAGCCGTTCGGGCGGTACGCGCCCGCCTTCAAGACGGGCGTCGCCTATCCGCTGGCGAACCGGGGCCGCACCGGCATGACGCTGGCGATGTTCGGCCTGATTATCTTCGCGCTCGTCGTGATGAGCGTGCTCAATACGACGTTCGGCAAAGCGTTCACCTCGGATACAACGCTCGGTGGCTGGGATGTGGCGGCGGCAACGAACAGCAATAACCCGGTCGGCGACTTCAAGGGAGCGGTACAGCAGGCGGGCGCGGTCAACACGAACGACTGGACGGCTCTTGGCGTCAACCACATCGTCTACGCAAACAACACGCAGGTGCGGATCGCGGGTGCGCCGGACTTCCGGCAGTACACCGCGCGCGGCCTCGATAGCAGCTTCATTGACCACAACACCTACACATTCCAGACCCGCGCCATCGGCTACGCGAGTGACCGTGCGATCTGGGACGCCGTGAAAAAAGACCCGACGCTCGCGGTGATTGATGCCACCGCGATTCCCCAACAGGGAGGGTTTGGCGGCAATGCGGGCGGTGGCAAGCGGTTCGAGTTGACCGGCGTCAAGTCTGACGACACAACGATGACGCCGATCACGGTGGATGTTCGGGATCGGCGAACGGGTGCGGCGCAACAGGTGAAAATTATCGGCGTGCTCGATCAAACAATGAACATCAGCGACGGTCTCGGTATCGGCGACAGCCCCGGCCTGCTGATGAACGACGGCACATTCCAACAGGTCTTCCCGCCCGACCGGCAGAACACCGCCTATTTTATCGCCTTGAAGAAGAGCGGGGAGAGCAAGTCCGTCAAGTTCGGTATCAAGGCTGCGCTTGTCAGGAACGGCGTGCAGGCGATTGACCTGCGCGACGAGTTGCAGAAGTCGCAGCAGCAGAGTCAGGGGTTCTTGTATCTGCTGCAAGGGTTCCTCGGCATCGGCCTCGTTGTCGGCATCGCGGCGCTTGGCGTGATCGCGCTTCGCTCGGTCGTCGAGCGGCGGCAGCAGATCGGCATGCTCCGCGCGCTTGGTTATCAGCGCGGCATGGTGAGCGCCAGTTTCCTGATCGAATCGCTCTTTATTGCCGTCACGGGTGTGATCGTTGGCGTGGCGACCGGGATGGTGCTGTCGCGGAACCTGATCGCGAGTGGCAACGCGGGAGCACAGGCGAAGGAGATGATCGTCCCATTCGGGCAGATCGCGCTCTTCGTCGTGATCGCGCTGGTCGCCGCCTTCATCATGACGGTCATCCCGGCGCGCCGCGCCAGCCGCGTCCCGATCGCGGAGGCGCTGCGGTACGAGTAGGCGGCCCTACCCCCCCAACCCCCTTCCCCTGTGGGGAAGGGGGAGTTTTTGTGCGGGGATGGTGAACAGGAGCGCGGCGACCACAAAGCAGAGCATGCCGAGCGGGCCGAGGGGCGGTGCGTGATCGGCGGCGAAGAGGAATGACGCGAGAGCGAGCAACCCGACCGCGAGAGAGGGTTGGGTGACGATGGCAAATACGGTGGATGCGACGAGGATTGCCGCCCACCATACGGGTGTCCCATATCCTAGAGCGGATCGGGAGACGGCGACGAGGAGCGCGACGAACAGCGCAAAAACGACGGACGAGCGACCCCAACGCGGTCGCGCCAGCGCCAGCGCCGCGAAGAGCACGCCGATGTTCCAGGCATCCGCGCCCGTGACGGCGATGATAAAGGCGATCGGGCTTCGCCAGTACTCGTCTATGGCTTGCGCGATGGTTGCTTGATCGGAAACGGGGAGGTGCATCGCGTTTTTGACGAGAATACCTGTCCCGACGCCGATCAGCGTATCGAATGCCGGGTACAGGACGAGAAACACGGCGAGGACGTACCGGCTCACCCGCGCGGCCGACCCCGCGATGCCGTCGAGCAGGAAGTATGCAGCGAGTCCGAGCAGCGCGAACAGCGGTATCTGTATGAGATGGAGGATGATCCACCAATTGAGATGCGCCAGGACGCCGTGGTAGATGCCGACCTCTTTGGTGAAGGTCGGATGCGTGAGGTCCAATAGTCCGACCGCGAGCGGCGCGCCGAGAATGACGGATCGCTGCACGGCGCTTTTTCGCATCTTGGTTGCTCCTTCGGTAATGGCGGCTCATCCATCGCCGCGCGTGCGGCAATGTCAGCATCTCTACTTTGGCATACAATCATTGCAATTGAGAATTGTTCCCTCCGCGTATGCCGGGGAGGGCTTGGGGGAAGGAACGTATGAGCGAAACATCGAAACAAAGCCTCGCACGCGGCCTGGGCTATCTTGGGCTGTTGCTCGCGCTCTTCGCGGCGCTGACGCCGGGATACTTTTATATCCCCGGTCTCCTGGCCCTCGGCTGCGGCGTCGCGGCCTTGTTGCTGCGTGAGGGCTATCTGGGCCTCTTGTCCATCGGCTTCGCCATTTTTGGCCTCCTGATCGGCTTCGTCCTCACCCTCGCCGGCTTCCGCCTCGGCAAGTGAAAACGGAAGCCGATTGAACCGCAGAGACACAGAGAACGCAGAGAAAAAATGCAAGAGGAAGAACGCTGACCTGCCACGTGATGAGTACATTCCTTTCCCTTCTCTATTCTCCCTCTTTTCTCTGTGTTCCTCTGCGTTCTCTGCGTCTCTGCGGTTCAATCGGCTTCTCTGGGCAGGTGCACAGATTTTGTGCGGGATGTCCGTCCCTCTTGACAGCACTGTGTGTCGTCCTCTACCCTCACGCTACAGAAAGCTG
>JBBSFO010000240.1:0-7587 GCA_038238655.1 Thermomicrobiales bacterium
CGAGGCATGGCTGACGGACGAGATTGGCGTCGCACGCGCCAATCCGCTCTTTCTCCGCGCGTCGCAGGTGGAAATGACCGGCTCCATCGTGGCGGTCGCCATCGCGACGGCGATTGGCAACTTCTCGCTCGAAGCGCCCATCCTGCTCGGCGGTGGCCTATACCTCGTGATGGGTGCCGTCCTGCTCGTCGTCATGCCGGAACACGGCTTCACGCCGACGCCGCGCGCGGAACGCACAACATGGCAGGTGATGGGCAGCCAACTGAAGAGCGGCGTTGCACTCGTCCGGCGCTCCCATGTACTGCTGACGATTTTGGGTATCATGGCCTTCGGCGGCGCGGCAACGGAATCGTACGACCGCCTGAGCACCGATCACTTCCTGACCAACTTCGCCTTCCCAACCTTCGCAGGGTGGAAGCCGGTCGTCTGGCTGGGCATCTTCAGTATCGTCGGGCGGCTCTGGAACATCGGCGTCTTCGAGATCGTCCGCCGCCGCCTCGACACGAACAACCATCGCGCCGTCGCCCGCGCGCTGACGGTCTCAACCGTGTTACTGGTATGTTGCTACCTCGGCTTCGCGCTGGCCGGGAATCTCGCGCTGGCGGTCGTCGCCTCGATGGGGGTTTGGATGTTCCGCAACATCAACAACCCGCTGCAAACGGCATGGATCAACCAGCATGTGGATTCGAGCGTGCGTGCGACCGTCATCTCGATCAGCAGCCAGGCGGACGCCATCGGGCAGATCACGGGTGGCCCCGTTGTCGGCTACATTGGCGTGCTGGCATCGGTGCGCGCCGCCCTGGTCGTTGGCGGCTGCATCCTCTCCCCGGCGCTCCTGCTCTACGCCCAAACCCTCCGGCGCGCCGATCCGCTCGCCATCACGTTGGAGGAAGCCGCGATTCCCGAAGTCGCGCCGTAACGGGAAAGTCCCCCTGTGCGATGTGATACGATACCACCCGGTGGGTCGGGTTGGGCGAGGGCAGTTGACCGGTGGAAGTGACCGAACGCGCCACAGTCGTATCGAAAAACGGCGCATGGCCTGCGGCGCCGGCACGGGTCAGCACCGTCCGTTACGCGCGTCAGTACCTGGAGCCAACGCTGCTTGGCGTCGCGATGCTCATCTATATTGGGGTGATTTTCGCGGCGTCGAAGTGGCAACTCGATGGCTTGCATATGGGCTTCGATCCGCTCGTCTACGAGCAACCCTTGTGGAACACGCTGCACGGTCATCTCGCGGAGCAGTCCGCGCTTTCCTACACGAAATCGGCGTTCGGGCAGGACCTGTTCCTTTTCCATTTCGTCCTTTTGCCCTTCTACGCCATCAAGCAGACGACGGCGACGCTGCTCTTTCTCCAAACGGTCGGCGCGGCATTCGGCGCGCTTGCGATCTTCTTGATTGCGCGGGACGCGCTGCCCCGCACCCGGTTCGTGCCGCTCCTTTTCGCGGTGCTGTTCCTTTCGTACGTGCCGATGCAGAATGTCAACCTCTACGAAGCCCAGCCGCGGCTCTTCGGCGCCACGGCGCTGCTGTTCGCCTACTGGTGCATGCGGCGCGACACGCGTGTCTGGTACTGGGTGTGCATCGCCATCGCCCTTTCGACGCGCATTGACGCCGCGCTCGTCGTCGCCGCATTCGGACTCTTCGGCGTCCTGACGCGGCGGCGCGCGATCTATAGCTGGGCGCCACTCGTTGTCGGACTCGGCTATTGGGTGGTAGTGGTGTTTGTCATCATCCGGCGATCAGTGGCGGCGCGCAGTTCTCCTATGTGCAAAATTACGACTGGCTCGGCCCGAGTACCGGGGCGATTGTGCGGACGGTGCTCACGCATCCCTTCTCCGTGGCGCGGACCGTCCTGGGGAGGGATCGGTGGGAATATCCCGTTAGCCTCCTTTTTCCCCTCGCCTTCCTGCCGCTCCTTGCGCCACGAATACTCATCGCGGCGCTGCCATCCTTTCTGCTCAACATCTTCGCCGGCCCGCATTACGCCTATCAACGCGACATCTTCCATCAGTACTCAGCATTTATCTCGCCGTGGCTGTTCATCGCCGCGATCCTCGCCGTCGCCGCTCTCGCGGACGGCACACATCCGCTCTACCGCGTTGTGCCGCGTCTGAAGGACGCACTGGGGCGCGCTCCCGCTGCGGCGATCAGCGCGGGCCTTGTGGTCGTGATGCTCGTATGCAGCATGTTCCAATTCGCCTACACGAAGCCGGACAAGGTCGCGGCCTGGGCCGAGAGCGGCGGTCAGATTTCTCAGGTGGACAAAAACCGCGTCGCCTCGCTCGATCTCCTGATCGCGATGATCCCGCCGGACGCCCCGCTGAGTGTCACGAATCTCGCGGCGCTCCGCGTACCGCTCCGCCGGTATCTCTACTTTTTTCCGGGCCAGGAGTTCTACGACGCCACCTTGATTGATCGCGCAGACTATGTCCTCGGCGACCGACGGCGCGACAGCGGCAGCGAGGCGGCGGTACTCGATACACTGCGGGCGAACGGGCAGTGGCAACTCGTCAAGCGGCAAGGTGATTTCGAGTTGCTGCACCGGGTCGCGCCTCCACCGGGGCACACGGGATGACGGCAATTACTCCCACACGCGGCGAAAACCACACGGTGCGGGGCAGCCGGAGCCAATGGGCAGCACGAATTGGCTTCACCAACCCAACACGCTGGGCACTCGTTGGCGCGCTCGCGCTCGCAGCGCTGTATGGTCGCGTCGCCGTCGCCAACCTCACGTATGGCGTCGTCGGTGGCAACAGCAACGGCTATGAGAATGTCTGGAACGACTACTGGCTATGGACGGCGCTCCGTTTGCACCGCAATCCCTTTTTCACCGACTCCCTCTTCGCACCGAACGGCGTCAGCCTTCGCTTCCATACCCTCAATCCCTTCGGTGGCTTGATCGCGTTGCCACTTTCGCCCCTCATCGGCATCGTCGGCGCGATGAATCTCAAGTTCCTGCTCTCGCTTGTTGGTGCCGTCTTTTTCGCGTATCTCCTGATGCGCGACCTGACCGGTAGCCCGCTCGCCGCCTTCGCTGGGGCGGCGCTGTATACCTACGCGAACGACCAGATGGTCTCCTATTTCTCTACCGGCGCGGAGAATTACCTGATGGGGACGACGCTCGTGCCGCTTTATCTTTTCTTCCTCTTCCGCGCGCTCAGTCGCCCGCACTGGTGGGGATATACCGCCGCCGCGACCGCGACGCTGCTGGCTCTCTGCCTCACAGACTGGCAGTACACGATGTTCGCGGTGCTCATCACCGTCGCGTTTGTCCTTTTCACGCTCTGCACGCGGCAGGAATGGCGCGCCAAGGCATGGATCGCGGGAAAAGCGGCGCTGATCGGCGGCGTTTGGGCGGCGGTCGTCTTCCTGCCGCTCGTCCTGCCGATGATCCGGGAGTCGCGAAAGTCGCCCTGGCTCAACGTCAGCGGCGAGGCGACCGCACTCTCACGCTCGCTCCCCCAATCCTTCCAAGTCGGCCTCGGCAATCCCGGTTACCTCGTGCTTGCGCTCACAATCGGCGGCCTGGCGCTGCTCTGGCAACGGACGGCGGCACGACCTGACCGTTTGACCGTCCTATTCTGGGCGATTGTCGCGGTCGGGGCATCGCTCCTCGCCCTCGGCCCGCGTTTGAAACTGACGCCGGAGCATATCATTGACCTGCCCCTCCCCTACGATCCGCTGACGCAGTTGCCCGTATTTAGCACCGGACGGCGACCGCAGCTCTTTTACTTCGTCGCGATGCTCGCCTTCGGCGTGCTCTTCGCCTTCGCGCTCCGCGAGCTGTTCGTCAGGCTCGAAGCGACTATTGCCCGGCGGCAACACCGCGCCATGTCCGGGCGATTGCCGCGCGCGGCGTCCATCGCGCTTGTTGCGGCAACGCTCATTATCACGCTCACACCCTTCGCCATCCGCGCCGGAAATGCGAAAGCCTTTGCCATGAACACCCCGCCGTTCGAGCGGGACATGCTGGCGAAGGACCCGGAGCAGTACGCGATTCTCGAACTGCCGCTCTTCTCGGCGGACCGGGGGGCGGGCTGGCCCGCGTATCAGATCACCCATGGCAAGCAAGTCTTCGATGGCAGCCTGTCGCGGGACCACAAACTGGAAAGCCCGAACATCTTCGTCAAGGACGCGACCTTTTTCCGGGACCTCTTCTGGGCGGGCCGACCGGCGCGACAGGAGGAGTACCGCCCGACAAAAACGCCGGACATCCTCGTGCCGCCGGACTACGTGACCTTCGGCGTGCCGCTCCTCAACGCGTACCATGTGCGCTACATCATCCTGTATCCCGATGCCTTGCGCGTCCTCACGCCCATCGCCCTCGGCGATGCCCGCCAACTGGTTCAGCAGGCGCTCGGCGCGAATGCGCAACCGGTCTATACCGATACGATCATGGAGGTCTACCGCGTACCGGATGCGCCACCGCCCGCAAACCCGGTCTTCATGGACATCGGTGACACCGGCTGGTTTCCCGCCCAACTCACCCCGACCAAAGAGCCGTATCGGTGGGCGGATAGCGCGGACGGAGACCCTACAGAGTTCCTCATCTTCAATCTCGGCCAGGAGCGTCAGCGCTTCCGCGTGCAGATGACGGTGCAGTACTATGCCCAGCCGCGCACCGTGAATCTCGCAATCAATGGCGACACACTCAATCGCTTCACACTCGCGAGCCCCGGCGACCACCTCATTTCCGTGGAATTTGATGTGCCGCCGGGCATGAGCAAACTGACGCTCACCTCGCCGGAACCGCCCGTACCGGTGCAGGAGGCCGACGCGCGGGACAATCGCCTGCTCAGTTTCAGCGTCCGCAACGTGCAAGTCGCCACACCATGATGCGGGGGTGAGGTTTCTCCGAATGGCTAGTAACGACCTTCAACCACAGGAGCGCACCGCGATTGCGGATAGCGGGGCTACATCATCATCAGTGCGGCGACGTGTCGCGATTGCACTCGATACCCTTGACCGTTTTGCCCCGGCGCTGGTCGGCGTCCTGGTCGTCGGCTATTTCATCCTTTTCACCGCGATGAGCATGTACTGGCGGGACAATCTCCGCTGGGGTTTCGACATCACCGTGGATACCCAGCCGATCTGGAACACCGCACATGGGCGACTCCTCGAAGTATCCACCTATACCTGGACGCAGACCGACCTCGGACGCGATGTCATCCTGATCGAGATCCTCCTTGCGCCCCTGTACCGGCTGCTGGGCGGGAATATCGCCGTGATCCTCGTGCAGACCGCCACGATCGCGCTCGGTGGCGTCGGCGTGTATGCGCTCGCCCGCCATCTGCTGCCGACGATCCGCCGCAGCGTGTGCGTTCTGTTCTCCGTCCTGTATCTCTCGCTGCTCTTTATCCACAGCACAAACGTCAGCCAGTTCCGGTCGCGCAACACGATCATGTGGACCTTCTTCTTTGCGTGGATCGCCTACCGGTCGGGGCGGACGCGGCTGCTCTGGGCGATGTTCGCGGTCGCGCTCCTCACGCGCAACGATGTCGCGCTCGTCATCGCCATGTTTGGGGTGTATGCGCTGCTCGAACGGCGAAAATGGACGGTCTCGTGGCTGCCGATCCTCACCGGCGTCGCATGGTTCTTCACCGTCACCTACATCGTCGTGCCACACTTCTCGACGACGGGATTCATCTACGAGGATCACTACAAATGGCTGGGTGGCGGCATCACCGGCATTATTACCTCCACGCTCACCCGACCGTGGTTTGTCGCACAGCATATCCTGACACTACCGAAGCTCCGCTACGCCTTCGATCTCCTGTTTCCCTTCGCCTTCCTGCCGCTGCTCAAGCCACGCATTCTGCTCATCCCGCTGCCAATTTTTCTGCTCAATGTACTTTCCTCCTTCCCATCGCAGTACGACATCACCAGCCACTACAACGGACTGATCGTGCCTTTCCTGATGATCGCAGCGCTTGAAGCCGTGGCGGACATCGTGGCACAACGCGGCCTGGTAGGGAAAAGCGTAGCGCCGCTCGCCAATTGGGTGGCAGGGCGCTTCGCGTGGTCGCGGATGTCGGCAGTCGCAGCAACCCTTGCCGGTGTGATGCTACTGTGCAGCGTCATCCAGCAGGAAACCGTCATCAGTTGGGTGCAATCCTACGCACTGCATCACGCGCCGAATCCGCGCGCGACTGCCGGACGGGCATTGATTCGCCAGATACCGAACGACGCGCCCCTTGCGATCACGCAGAAGCTCGCGGGGAATACGCCGGATCGGCGCGCCATCTACATGTTTCCCGGCGATCCCCTGTATCAAAGTCCGACGCTCGTTGCGCGCGCCGACTACATCATCGGCGACGAGCAACTGAGCGACGTTGAAAAAGCGGCCATCGCGACGTATCGGAATGACCCCGCCTGGCAGGTCATTGACGAGCGCGGCGGTTTCATTCTATTGCGTCGCATATCGCCACACGAAACCAGCGGGTGACGTAACCACCGAGCGGGTGATGGAGTGTCCGCCCTTGTAGACGCGCAGGACATCGCGCGAAGGATACCGTGTAAGGTTGGGTGCCTCGCTTCATAGACCATATCGCGACCGTCGCGTCCAAGCACGACCTCGTACCGGCCTGCGCTCCTCATGGCGAACGGGGTTGCTCATACGCTTCCATCAGCCCATCCTCCAGCGAGATCGCGGCGCGCCAACCGAGCAATTCGTGCGCTCGCGTGCAGTCGCTCAGGATGACCGGGTTGTCGGCGGGCCGCATGCGGGCGGGGTCTTGTTCTACGACGAGCGGACGACCGTGCAATTGCTCGATCAACCGCACGAGTGTCCGCCCATCCACGGCGCGCTCGCTGCCGAAGTTGCACGTCAGGCTGCCGTGTTCCCGGCACGCCGCTGCCAGCGCAATCAAACCCCGCGCGGCATCGTCCGTATGGAGATAGTCCCGCCGACTGGCGAGATTGCCGAGACGGAGTGGTCCACCCGCCCGCACTTGCTCGATGATCGTGGGAATGAGATGCGCGTTTGTTTCTCCCGGCCCGAACTGGTTGAAGAGCCGCGCGATGCCGACCGGAATGCCCGTGCGCCGGTGAAAGAGCGTCGCCAGTTGCTCATTCCAGAGCTTCGTGTGACCGTAGATATCCAGTGGGCCGAGCGCGCTTTCTTCGCGGAGAGGCTGCTCGCTCGCCGCATAGACCGATGCCGATGACGCAATCACGATGGCTGCGACCATGCCAGCCGCCGCACAGGCATCGAACAGCGTCTGTGTACCGATGACGTTGATGTCTATTGCCCGCCGTGGATCGGCGTTGCACGCCGGGATAAAGTGGAGCGCGGCGAGATGGACGACGGTGCGCGGGCGATAGGTCGTGAGGCAGCGCGCAAGGGCGTTCGCATCGCGGATGTCCGCCTCGACGAGCCGGACGTTTCCGATCACTCCCGTCGGGAGGTTGGTCGGTGTGCCGAGCGCGCCGTTATCGAGGATGACGACCTCGTGTCCGTCCGCGACGAGCCGGGCACACAACCGTGACCCGACAAATCCGCACCCTCCGGTTACCAGCACTGGATCAGCGAGCAAAAGGACTCCTCACCATGTCGCCGCACTCCCACGTCTCAGCGGGTATTCTAC
>JBBSFO010000241.1:0-7576 GCA_038238655.1 Thermomicrobiales bacterium
ATTATCCGATCGAATGGGGCCGGTTGCGCAGTTGGCAGGTGATCGGCGCGATCCTGATCGCGGTCGGCGCGGTCGCGGGGGCGCTACTGATCGAGCGATGGTATCGGGGCTGGCGCATGCAGCGGGGGGGTAAACCGGTGTACGCACTCGCCGGGGTCGGTGAGGAGCAACTGCGCCGCGTGTATGCGTTCCTGCCGCTCCTCCTGGCGATTCATACTGCCGTGCCGTTGCTCGTCAACGGGTTCGATCTCGCTCTGTTCGTGCCGAACCTGACGATGCGCACAAACCTGCTCAGTGGCATCCTCGCGTTAGCGGAAATCCTGATCGCCCTCGCCCTTGCCTACGGCGTCTTCACGAGTTACGCCGCCCTTGGCCTGATCGGGCTATTCGTTGCAGCGCTCGTGCTCGGGCCATTCGTCGGCATCCCGGCGCGTTTCGTACCGGAGCATGTGGACTTCATCGGGATCGCGCTCTTCCTCGCCATCATTGGGCGCGGGCCGTTTTCTGGGGACGCGGTGCTTGGGCGGCGGACACACCCGCATCCCGAACTGGTCAACTACGCGATCCCCGCGCTCCGCTGGGGTGTCGGCCTCAGTTTCGCGCTCCTCGCCTTCACGGAGAAGCTGCTGAATCCGACGATTGCCAAAGCATTCCTCGCCCAGAAGATCAACTTCAACCTCGGCAGCCCGTTCGGCATCTCGGACGGCCTGTTTATCTACGGCGCGGGCGTCGTGGAGCTGACCTTTGGGTTGTTGCTCATCTCCGGCGCGCTCCCCCGGCTCGTTATTATTGGCCTCTGGGTGCCGTCGAACCTGACGCTGCCTTATCTCGGCTGGGTGGAGCTGGCGGGGCACTTGCCGATTTACGCAGTGCTCCTGACGCTGCTTATCCTCGGTTCCAGCGACCGCCAAACCGTCCACCGCACCGTCGGCATTCTCACTGAGGAGTCGGCAAGAGGAAGAGTAGTGAGGAACGAGTAACAAGCGCCTTGTCCCTTCTCGTTACTCATTACTCGCTACTTCACGGTGAGCATCACATGCATGCCGAGTTGCTCGTGGCCGGCAATCTCGCAGATAACCGTGTACGTACCTGCTGGCAGGTCCACCGTGAACTGTCCGGGTTTTCCGGCGTCAAAGGTATCGCTCGTCTTTTTCAGTTCTTTGATCGAGATGTTGTGCGGCGACGGGCCCTGGTTGGTGATTTTGAAGGTAACAGAACCGGCCGGAACAGATGAATTGTCAAGCGCGATGGCGAAATCCTTTTCCGTCGTGTTGATCGTCGTGCTCGGGCCGCCACCACTACTCGCGGCTGGCGCTGCAGTCGGGGAAGCAGCGGGTGCCGCTGCGGCTGCCTGCGGAACCTTCGTCGGAACGACCGGCGGCGGCACCGCCTGAAGTGCGATTACCCCGACGAGAAACAAGGTCACAACACCGAGAACCATCCATGCCAGCGGTCGTCGCCCCAAACCCATGTCGCATCTCCTTCGTTGCAGACACAACGCACAATCCTGGGAGTATATACGGAACGCGTGAATCCTGCTGCGCACCGGTGGGAGTAACGAGTAGCGAGTAACGAGAAGGGACCGAAGCATTTCCTCGTTACTCGTTACTCGCTACTCGTTACTCAAAGCGTCGCCTTCGGTGGCGGGTTAACGATGAAGGGTGCGGAGCCTTGCCGGGCATTGCTCCCGCTTTCCTGCACGACAAAGGCCCAAGGGCCGATCAGCGCGCCCGCGTTCAGGGACTTTGGAATCAGCGTTTGCTGGATCGTACCGCGATCACTGGCCGGTTGCGTCCGCGAACCATTCAGGTTGTACGCCGTGCCGGTCGGGCCGCTGACCCAGATACTGACCGTGTCGCCGGGGTTCAGCCCGGAGGCGTAAAGCGTATACACGGTCAGCGGGTCACCCGTGCCGGGGAGCGCCTGCACGATCAAGCCATTGGCGGGAGGGGCGACGAGGGTGAAGTCGCCGGGGCGCGTTTGATTGCTTTTTGTGCCGATCAGGCTCACCTTGTACGGCCCGGCCGGATACTCCTTCGCGTTGGTTTCGAGGGTGGCGCGCGTGACGCCCGTGCTGCCCGCCACGCCGCCCGGCTTCTCGATGGTGTGACCGTCGGCGAAAGTGAGGCGCAGGACAACGGTCTCGTCCGGCGTGAAACCGGGCGCGGAAAAGAGCAGGAGCGACCCGGTCGGGCCGTTGTTCGGCTCGATGGTCGTCACTGGCGGCGGTTCGGCAGCAGGGCCGTACCGCCAGCGGGCGTATGCCGCGCCGACATTGCCCATTTCCACCTTGAAGGCATCCGGGTTCGCCGGCGTGTACGTAAGGACACGCCGCTCAAAGGCTTGCAGGAGCACATCGCGCGCCTTGCCGCCGACGATTGCCTTTGTCCAGAATGGTTCCGTGATCGGCAGGCCGACAGCGAAGAAGGGCGGGTCGAACAGTTTGCCCGTCGTCAGTTTGCCATTGCCCCCGATCACCGTCCCTTGCTGATTGAGAAATGCCCAGAAAGGCGCGGCGATATTGTGCTTGGTTTCGGGAACATAATAGGCGTAGGTCGCCGGGTCCGCGATCCCGGTGACGGGAATGATCGTCCCATCGGTCTTGAGTGCGCCGTCTATCGCCGTGCTGGTACGATCCGGCGCACTATTCTGGCTCGGCGCGAGCGAGGCGACTTTGGCGAGCGTCGCGTAGGTTGGGCAGGGATTGTTCAGCGGGTCGCCGGCAACCGGCACACCCGCCGGAGCATACGGCTCCGTCTGTGTGTCGCCGAGTTGGAGCATGCCGCTGACCATCTCGCGCACCAGCAGCCCTGCCGTGACGTGGCCCTTCTCGGCGGTCGTCAGTTCCATCCGCGCTTTTTCGAAATACTGGATGGTGCGCAGGCCACCTTCGAAGTCGCGGTACGGCTCGGTCCGTGGGAGTTTGGGGCCGTCCGGCGCGACAAACAATGCCGGCCCCCAGACAAAGGTGCGCGTCGCCGCCCCGCCTTCGGTGGGGAGGTCGGTACGCTCCCAGACCGGACGGAAAGAGAAATCGAGGAAATCCGGTTCGGCACGGACGCCGACCGGGAGCGTCAGCGAACTACTGAGTAATGCAAGCATCACGACCCAACGCCAGCGCAGATGAAGACCCCGTTTCCGCACGCCGTTCTTCCTCCTTTATCACCGGGCGCAGTATACACGTTTTGCCATTCGCACAGTTCGCCCGCCCGGATCACCGATGCCCGAATGCGACGCCCGCGACGGTGCAACGCACGAATGATACGAGTGGTTCTTGGCGATTGCGGCGTGATGCGTGCATTCGCCTTGATCTTGGGTAACAATTATGTTACGCTCCCTGGATGGGAGAAGGCTTCATCATCGAGTTTTTCGCGTCTTCGTCCGGTGATGAGCCGGTACGGGTGTTTCTCCTCACCCTTTCGTCGAAAGCGCGCCAGAAATGCATCACCGATAGTGACCTTCTCGCGCTAGCGGGATTCACACTGCGTGCCTCCCACACCAAGAAACTTGAAGGAGATGTCTGGGAATTGCGCCCTGAGTTCGGCGGCACGGAATACCGCATCTTCTTCGCGAGGCAGGGAGAAACATTCGTGCTACTCCATGCGATAACGAAAAAGCGGCAGAAAGTTTCACACAACGACATTACCTTGGCCCAGCAGCGCTTCAACGAATGGAAGGAACGTAATGCGCATGAAGACGAACTATGATCTCTTCCGCGAAGAGCAACTCGCGGACCCAGAGTTCCGCGCCGGATACGAGGAAACCTCGCGCAATGTCCGGTTTGGGTACGCGCTCGGCGGGGTGCGGGAGCAGCGGGGGCTGACACAGCAGGCGCTGGCCGACATGGTCGGTGTCAAGCGGACGGCGATTGCCCGCCTCGAAGGGGGCGATCATGCCCCGACGATGACGACACTGCTCAAACTCGTGCAGGCGCTCGACGCGAAACTGGTGATTGATTCCGACGGCCGGATTGATCTCGTCGCACACCGGCGGCGGGCGAAGCGCGGCCAACCGATCGCGGCGCGCTGATATTTCGAATGATCGCGTAGAATACCGCCGGATGTGCCGAGTGCGGGTGTTTTCCGCGCCGTCGGGCGGAGGAACGGGATGCAGCAGCCGAACGGACAATTCGTGCCCTTCCCGAACTCGCCGCTGCCGCTGGGGCGGCAACCGGCTGTGCCGGTGCTGCTGCCCGCCGTGCCGCCACCGCGCCTCGTGTCGCGCAGTGTGCCCGCACTGGTGGATGAGGGCGTCCGGGTGGTGCGGCGCGACATCGGCTTGTTTGCCAGCGCCGCCGCCTTTACAGTCATCCCCGCGCATCTGCTCTCCGCCTTCATCTCGATGCTCTTCACGCCGTTCAATCCGTTCGATCCCGCGACCTATGCGCGGGTCGGCGCGCACGCTGCAGTGACGACCAACGCGACGGCGACCTTTTGTATCGCCGTCGTCGCTGCGTTCGTGACGTTGGCAATCCAGACGCTCGGGACGGGTGCGCTCATCACCATCGCCGGACTCCGGACACTCGGGCAGCCCTGCACGCTCGGCGCGGCGTACGCCCATGCCCGACGACGGTACGGGTCGCTGCTCGGCGCATCGCTGCTTTCGTTCCTCGCATGCGGCGCGATTACGATCTTCACCGGCTTTGTCGGCACGCCGTTCGCGCTCTTCCTGTACATCAGTTGGCAACTCGCGCCGCCGGTGATTGTGCTGGAAGGGCGGCGGGCCGGGGCGGCGCTGGCGCGCAGTAACCACCTCGTGCGCGGCTCATGGTGGCGGTTCGCGGGGTTGCTGATCGTCGTCGGCATTCTGCGGGTTTTCGCGGCGGCGGTGCCCGGCGGGCTGGGGTTCCTGATCTCCGGGTTCACCGCATCGGAAGACGCGCTCGGTGGCGGCGCGGGCCTGGCTCTATTCGCCATTATCGCCTCGCTCGTAGATGTCGTGATGGCACCGATTGCGGCTACGGTGAGCACGCTCTTCTTCAGCGACCTCCGGCTGCGGCGCGAGGGATTCGACATTGACCTCCTCCTGCAACGCGGCGCCGCTGAACGCGCAGCACGAGGCGTCGCATGAATGTCCCAATCGAAACCAAATCAACGCAGAGGACACGGAGACCCAGAGAACGCAGAGGAAGACAATGGACTGATTTTTCTTCTTCTTTTCTTCCTCTGCGTTCTCTGCGTTCTCTGCGTCTCTGCGGTTCATTTGGCTTCCGCTTCCGTTTAGTGATTTTGTTGGCGGTTGTTTGTGTTGTCGCGCTTGGCTGGTTGCCGGGTGTGGTGCGAGCTGCCGATGTGGATTTGCCGGCCTATGTGCAGCGCGTCACGGTGGCGCGGGATGCGCTGACGCAGGCGCAATCGCTCGCGGGGGTGCAACGAGACGGCGCAATCCAGCGGGCGCGGGACGCTCTCGCCGGGATTGACGGCGTGACGGTGGACGGCACGCGGTATCCGGCCCCGCACGGTGACACGCTCGCCGCGCTCCGCCGCTCGCCGCCCGATACGGAACGGGCAGTAGCGGAACTGACCGTGCTACGTGCCCTGCTTGTCAATGAGCAAGGGGCCACACCGGACCCGGAGGCCCACCAGAAGCTTGATCGCGTGTTGAGTGACCGTGCCTTCCATGAGGCGGAGCCGAACGTCGTACAAAAGCAGGCGATCCGTTTCCAGTCGTGGATCGGGGAGCAGGTGCGTCGCGTGTTCCGGCCGCTCACGCGTGCGAAGCCGCCGGAGGTGCCTACCGATGCGCCGGGTGCAGGCCCGGTGGCGCGCCTGCTGTCCCTGCTCGGCTCGCCGCTCCTGCTCATCGTCCTCATCCTCGCGTTCGTCGCCATCGTCGCCTTCTTCGTAACTCGCCGGTGGCGCAAACGGGCAAAGAAGCCTGCCGAAGCGACCGCACCCCCACCACGCACGGCGGCGGAGTGGCGGCAGCATGCGGATATGCTCGCCGCCGGGGGTGACTATCGTGCTGCCGTCCGTGCCCTCTTTCTCGGCACGCTGACCGAACTCGACGAGCGGCGACTCGTCACCTTCGATCCTGCCCTGACCGACCGCGAATATCTGCGGGAAGCGCAGCGACAGCAGTGGTGGCTGATCGAACCACTCCACCCCTTCGTGCGCCTCGTGGAAGCCGTCGTGTATGCCGATGCACCGTGCACGGCAGCGGAATACGCGCGGGCGCGCGGGTTCACGGATGATCTACGCCGGATCACCGATGGCCCGCTAGGAATCGCGGCATGAGGCGGTTGTCGCGTCGCGTCTGGCTGCTGATCGCCGTTGGCGTTGCACTCGTCTGCGGGACGATCCTGCTGCAATTGCTGACGCCCGCCGCGAACGCGACGACGCTGCCGCGCGGCACGACGCTTTCTGCCGCGCCGAAGGGGAGCCTCGCGCTATCGCAGTGGCTGGAGGCGGAGGGATACGGCATCGAGCGGGTGCGCGCGTTTCCGTTTTCGGGTGATGGCCTCGCCGTGCTTTTCGTCATTGCGCCGCAGATCAAGGAGATTTCCAAAGACGACGCGGCGGACATCGCGGGCTACGTCGAGCGCGGCGGCACGCTCCTACTCGTCACCGATGGCGACGATGGCACGGACAACCTGCAAAGCGCGCTCGACCTTTTCGTTGCGCAGGCGAAACCGGACACGGGCGCGACGGCTACCCCGAACGGCCCGACGCTCGCTCGTCCGCCGGTGGCGACCATCGCGCTCCACTCCCCGGCGATCGTGCGCCCGAACATGCAGGCCGATCCACGCTTCCTGTCCCGCGCAACCTCGGAAAATGGAACGGTCGTCGCGACGATGACGCGCGGTACGGGACGAATACACATCGTCGCCGGGCCGTACGCGCTTTCCAATGCTGGACTGCCGGAGGCGGATAACCTCGCGCTCGCCCAGAACCTGCTGGCGGGGCTGCCTGCCGGGGCGCGCATCGGCTTCGATGAGTACCACCACGGCTACGGGCTAGGAATGAACATCGCCGATCTCGCCCTGCGCTCGCCCTGGGGCTGGGCGCTTTTCTATCTCGCCGGGCTGACGCTTGTCGCGTTCCTCCTCGGTGGACGCCGCTTCGGTCGCCCGCTGCCCGCACCACCCGCACCGTCGTACGCCCCGGCGGAGTATGCCCGTGCCCTTGGCAGCCGCTGGCAGGAAAACAAGCAGTACGGCTTCGCGCAAGCGCACATCGCGGAGCGGCTGAAGCGCGACCTCGCCGCCCCCTTCGGCCTCGATCCGACCGCCGACGATGCCGCCTTCATCGCCGCCCTCCACGCCCGTCGCCCCGATCTCGCCGCCGACTGCGTTGCCCTGCTTACCGATCTCCGCACTGCCGCGAAAAACGCCGCCGCATTCGTTGCCCTCATTCAGCGCGCGGAAACAGTGCGCCAGCAGACAATGGATGTGCAGTTCGCTGCGGCACACGCCATATAAGGGTGAAGTCCATCTTCTTTACTAGGTGGCGTACAATGCGACTATCGGCATGACGGCAGCACGACAGGAGGCGGGAAATGGCGCGGGGCTACGTCTTTGTGGACACCGAGGTCGGCAAGGGGCAGGAAGTGCGGGAAACGCTGCTCAAGACGCAGG
>JBBSFO010000242.1:0-7556 GCA_038238655.1 Thermomicrobiales bacterium
CATCGTCTTTACCGAGGCGCAACAATGACGCGACATTCTGCCCCTGACCGACGGGATCAAGAAACGTGAAACGGAGCTTTCCTGCTGGAAAGGTCGCGAGCGTCCGCAGAAGGACAGACTGCATTGCCTGAATCGCAGTCGCGCGATGATCACCATCAACCTCAAAGAGCAACGCTTTGTCACCGGGAAACGGGATCAATGCAGGCATCGCAATTTCATCCCACGTCCCCGTTTCACGAAGCGCCCCAATCCGCGTGAATAAAGCGGATATATCCGGTACATCGGATGATCCCTGGGGGGTCGCAGGAGACCACTCGGCCCATTCCGTCGCGCTCCACGGTGCGGCGAGAAGCCCTGTCATCGAAGTGAGCGTTTCTATTGCGTGACGGATGCCCTCCTTCCTACTATCGTAATCACCGATAGCGGCGGCGAGCGCTTCTGTATGGCGTACGCGAATCGCTGTCGCCCTTTGTTGATATGCCTCGGTCGCCGCGCTGTTCTGCTGCTCATATGCCGTTTGATAGTCGCTGGTCGCGCGCTGATATTCAGCGTCGGCTGCGCCCACACGCTTCTTATGTTCCGCAGTTGCTTCCCGCATTACGTGTTCATAGAGTACCGGGGCGTCCGCCGCCGCCTGTGTCAATTTTGCGACATCGTCGTGAATTCGCTGGATCAATTCTCGTTCAGATGGCATATCTCACTCCTCTTAAGGCGTGGAGTATCTCACGCTGTTGCTCGGTGACCGTGCTTCTCACGAGACCCTCCGAATACGTCCAGTCTACGGGCGAGTCAGTGCTTCAGCGGAGATTCCACTGCACGATTAGGCTGCCCATCGTTACGATCACCCTCGTTGGCCCGCTCGATCCAAGGTCCCGGAATCCATATGAGACCGATTGACCACCGGAGAGCGTGATCGCGTCACTATTGAAGATATTACTGTAACAACCATCCTGAGGAGGGTTACCTCCATAGACCTGTCCAACCGCATCAACCTTTAGGGCGATGGCTTGTGATGTTGTTGCTTTGTTCGCGGCAGACATCTCGAACACATAGCCGCGAGTTGTGCATGTGTCGCGCGATCTGGACGCTGCCACGAAGGCGATGTTGTTCACTGTGATGGACTCACTGGGGCTCATTGATAGAACCACCCGTGTCCCCGTTTGATAGGGTCGCCTCACCAGAGCATCACGCAGCTCCGTTTTGCTGACGACCAGATTCGCGATGTCCTTGTACGACGCGTTCTGCTGTGAAACGGAGTAGATGGCATCGGCCGCCGTCTGCCATTGCCCGGCATTGATCGCATTGACTGCGGATTGATAGAGCTGCTCGATTCCAAGGGCAGCCGGGGGTTTTGCCGTATCTGTTGCGATCTGACCAACGTGTGACTCCCGTTGGATCGCGAAGGTCGTGCCCGTTCCCACTGCGGCAATTAGCATCAACCCAATCGTCGCCACAATGATGCGCCGACGGCGCTGTCCGGCGTCGTGCCTTTTCTTCGACAGATCGCCGGATGCCGATGCGATATCCGCAGTAACTGCCCGTACGACGGAAGCGCGCCGGGAAAGTTCCGCTTTCGCGTCATCATTCGAATGAACTGAAATCGGTATCGCCTTGCTATCGAGCAGCGCAGCCAATCCAACTGCATGGAGGTGCGAGCGGGGCGTGCCAAGACCGCTCTGGAGCGCCTCCTGCACAAAGTACGCTTCCGTAGTCGCGTTTCCTCGCACATGGGCCAGCGTTCGATCCGCCGTGTCAACCGCTGCCTTGCGGCGCGCCTCGGTTTCCTTCTTCGCGCTCCGATGGCGCGATTCAGATTCCTGACGAACCCGGTTAATGGCGGCGTCCGCAGCCTGATGATCGGCCAATTGACGCTTCTCGGCATCTGCCTCAATGTCACCCCGCTCCGCATCCGCAGTACGAAAGGAGCAGAGAATTATGCGCTGCTGCTCGACTACACTCATGTCCGGCATCGCCGCCTCCTACTCCCTTTACGACCATCTTCGGACATCAATGTACCGTCCGCTGGACCATCTGGAGCACGTACGCGAGGCGTTCCATTTCGCCGCGCATGGCGGGCACCTGCTGTTCCAGCGACGCGATGAAGTCCCGCTCGAACTCGCGCCGCACGCCGTCATTCCAAACCGCTTTCGTCGCATGCCAGCGAGTATCGAGCGCCCGCCATGCCGAATCGAGCCGCGAAGTCGCATCCTCCATTTTCCCCTCCTATCCGCGCCGCTCCGGGGTGCCGAGCTCCCCCTCGTAGGATTCCGGGCCGCGCTCCTGCTCCGTACCTCGCGTTGTTTCCGCCTGCCCGCCATGCATATGCGTCCCCGGCGGCGTAGGATGCAGCCCATTGCGTGGGATGGCGGGTGCGGGTGCCGTCTCGCGCTCCGCCCGCTCGTCCGCCGTGTCCGCCAGCCGTTGCCAGCCCGTCGCTTCTTCCGCCTCTTTCGCTTCCTGCACCTGGGCGACCCGCTGTTCGAGGGTATCGGTGTCAACGACCGTGATCGGTTCACCAGCCTGCCCGCCCGCGCTCTGCCAGACAGCCGAAGAAAGGCCGAGGCCCGCGAAGAATGCACCGCCTGCGTCCGTCGCACCGTGCATCGCGATGTAGCCCTGCAACGCCGTTATCTTGTTCGAGAGGAACGCCGTCGCGCGTGGAGTCTGATTGTTCAACAATGTGGCGAATCGCTGCGCCTGCTGCCCGTATGCCTCCGCAGCCTCCGCGAGAGCCTTCTGTGCCTTCAGAACCTTCTGAAATTCCTCGATCGTCGCGTCCAGCGCGCGCCGCGCTTCGGACACCCGATACATTTGCGTCCCGCAGTTCGGCGGATGGTCGCGGTCGCCGCTCGCTTGGCAGGCGGAGAGCGCCCGCTGCGCCTGCCGGAGTTCCTCCTCTGCCTTCATAACCTGACCACGCCAGTAACTTGCCCGCTCCGCCAGCCAATTCTCGGTGCGTCGGATCTCATGCGCGGCCACATCCAACGCTTCGCGGCAGCGGGCATTGAAGCGATTGAACGCCGTGCGTTGATCTTCCAATGCCTGGATGGAGCGCACGTTGACGGTGTTGCTCACGCGGGTGCTCCTTTACCGCTGACCGAGATAGTCCCGCAGCCGCTGCGCTTTCCGGAGCAGGAAAGGTGTCTGGATTTCCGACGAGCGGCGGAATTGATGCAACACGCGCATCGTCTGCTCGAACTCCTGAGCGAACTTCTGCTGTTCCTGATCGCGCCATGTATCACCGAGGCGCACGAATTGGTTCTGGAGGCGTGCCATGGATTCGCCCAACTGCCCGTTGAACTGCTTCAATTCGCTGGCGAACCGTTCCAGATCCTCCGGGCTTGCAATCGCTTGGACCACATTCTCCTCCTCACCACCTATTCGTGCGACGATTCAGACACACAGAGACGATACGCTCGCAATGCTCATAACGTAGTGGTGTCCCGTGACCCCATGAAATGTGACTTCATCTCAATTGTACACGTCGCTACGGGCGAGTCTAGTTGCTTGGTTTATCGGTGTCAATAGTTGTTGCTTTCTTATTAACGCGGACTTTTCGGGTTGTGGAAGCGGATAGCCACATATTGCTCATATTTGCGCGTGGTAGCGTCGGATCGCCGGGACGAGCCACGCAATAATCGCTACCGTCGCGATGCACGCCACGCCGCCGGACACGACCGAAAAGGGTGTGCCGAACCGTGCCGCGACGATCCCTGCCTCCATCTGACCGAGCTGCGGCCCGCCACCTGCGAAGAGTTGATGCGCCGCCGATGCCCGCCCGCGTAGCGCGTCGGGCGTCAGCAGTTGGAGGATTTGATGCCGGAAGGTCATGCTCACGGTGTCCGCCAGCCCGGTTCCGGCGAGAAAAAGCAAGGCGAGCGGCATCGAGCGTGAGAATCCGAAGCCAACTGTGGCGAGGCCATACGCCGCAACCGCGATCAGCAGTGGCCACCCCGGCTTGCGGACGCGGTGCGACACCGCCGTCATCGCTACCGCGCCGATCACCGAGCCGACGGCGGGCGCGGAGAAGAGGATACCCAGCCCGGTCGGGCCGACATGGAGAATTTTGTCCGCGAAGACGGGAAGCAGGACGGTCGCGCTGCCCCAGAAGGTGGCGAAGAAGTCGAGGGACATGATGGCGAGGACGATGTCGTTGCCACGGATGAAGCGTAACCCTTCAAGCGCCGCACGCCAGCCGCCCGGCCCATCCATCGCCGCCGCGCCGAGCCGCACGCGCATGCCGACGAAGATCACGATTACCGCGACGAACGACGCCGCCTCGAAGCCGTACGTCCCCGCGATACCGACCGCGCCAATCGCGATGCCGCCGAGGGCAGGGCCGGCAATCGTCGCCACCTCCCCGGTTGTGATGCTCCACGAAAGGGCGTTGCGCAGATGCTCGCGTGGGACGAGCGCGGGCAGGAATGCCTGACGCGTCGGCGAATCCACCGTGCTAATGGTCGCGGCAAGGGCGGTAATCAGGTAAATTATCGCGATGTTCGCGCGCCCGGTGGCGGTCGTCAGCACCAGCGCGAGCGAGCAGCAGAGCAGCGCCGGTTGCGTGACGAGCAGCAAGCGGCGGCGATCCACCTGATCGGCGATCACGCCGCCGACGAGTGAGAATAGGAGCACCGGGACAAGACGGACGAGACCGAGCAAACCGAGTTCGACCGCCGAGTGATGCAACTGATAGACCTGATAGGAGATGGCAACGGTCTGCATCCGCTGCCCGAGCGTCGAGATGAACTCACCGGTGAGCAGCAGACGGTAGTCGCGATGCTGCAGGGCGACAAACGGGCTGGCATGGGGAGCATCCACTACCGCGCGTCCATCTCCCGGCTGATTATTTGCGGTGTCGGACATGCCGGGGCATTCTCCCTTTGTATCGCGCGCTCGCACGCACGAACGTCCACACGGCAAACGCGCGTGAACGTGATGCCCGGAGGGTCTTGATCGAGCGAATCTCCGAGGGCCGGGGAACAAACAACGACCGGATCTGCGCGACGCGAAACACGCAGCCATCGGAGCGTCTCGCTCTTATACCACCCGCGACGCTCGTACGCATCCGCAGTACGACCAGGACACGCCGCTGTCGTTCATAAGGAAAGGGGACATTGGACGATGCAACCTACCGAACCGATCGCGGTCGTTGGGCTTTTCCCCGAACTGCGCCGCCATCTGCTGGAACTGCTGGCCGCGCTCTCCGACGAGCAGTGGCAGCGGCCCACCGTTTGTCTGGGCTGGTCGGTCAAGGATGTGGCGCTGCACCTTCTCGGCGGCGACATCGGCAACCTTTCCCGCCGCCGCGATGGCGTGAAGGACGCCATCGCCCCCTACATCCCGCCGGGTGCGGATGGGTCGGCCCCCGATGCGTTCGTGGCCGCCGTGAATGCGTGGAACGAGGACTGGGTCGTGGCGGCCCGGCGCACGAGCGCCCGTGTGCTGCACGACCTGCTCGCCGTGACCGGCGACGCGCTGTATGCCTACTACGGCGGGCTGGACCTCATGGCAATCGGCAGTCCGGTCAGTTGGGCCGGGCCTGAACCGGCACCCGTGTGGCTGGACATCGCGCGCGAGTACACGGAGCAATGGATGCATCAGGCACAGATCCGCGACGCAGCGGGCGTTCCCGGCATCCGCGAGCGACGGCTCTTCGCGCCCATCCCCGCGACGTTTATGCAGGCCTTGCCGCACGCCCTCCGCGATGTGGACGCGCCAGATGCCGCTCGGCTGCGCGTGGTGATCACCGGTGAAGCGGGCTGCGCGTGGTACGCCGAGCGAACAGCCGGGCGATGGACGTTGCACGCGTCCGCGACGGAGACGGCAGCGGCGACCGCCACGCTGGACGCGGAAGTCGCCTGGCGACTCTGGACGAAGGGCCTGACCCCGGACGCAGCAAGACGGGCGATTGAAACGACCGGGGACGCCCGACTGGCCGGAGCAGTTGGCGACATGGTGGCCTTCATTGGCTGAAGCTGAGGAGAAACCTAACCTGCATTATTCATAACATGATCTTGTGAAGAAGAAGCCTGCTTCGGTATGGTCAGCGTGCTTAACTACCGACCGACCAACGGAGGCTTCTTCATGGCTGATTCTGCCACACCGACGTTCCCCTTTGAAACCTTCGCCCCGCTCGCCCTCGACGCCGCCTTCGACGGGGGACAGCTCACCTCGGATGGCGGCTTGCCGTGGCTCGCTGCCGCCGATGCCGAAACGGGCGTCTGTGCCGAGATTGCCGCCCATGTCCCGGAGTGGCGACGCGAAGCCCGCGCCCATCCGCTTGCCATGCTGATCTGCCAACGGGTCTATCAGATCGCCTGCGGCTACGCAGACCAGAACGATGCCGACACCTTGCGCCATGATCCGCTCCTCAAGATTGTCTGTGGGCGACTCCCCGAATCCGATGCTCCCCTCGCCAGCCAGCCGACCTTCTCCCGTCTGGAAAACGCCGTTTCCGCCCGCGATTGCTACCGGATCGCCTTGGCGTTGGGTACCCTCTACCTGCGCGAGCGCGGTGCGGCGGGCACCCCAACCCGCATCCTGCTCGACCTCGACTCAACCGACGATCCGACGCACGGCACCCAGGAGGGGACGCGCTATCACGGCTACTACCGCCAGCACATGTACCATCCCCTGCTGATCTTCGATGGCGACACGGATCAGTTGATTACTGCGGTGCTCCGCCCCGGCAATGCCCACGCCGGAAAGGGGATCATCGCTATCCTCACCCGGATCGTGCGGGCAGTGCGCGCGACCTTTCCGGGAGTAACAATCGCCCTCCGCGCCGATGCCGGTTTCGCCTTACCTGCCCTGTATGACTACTGCGAAGGGGAGGGGATCGAACTGACGATTGCCCTCTTGCATAACAGTCGTCTTGCCACCGCAGCGAGCGGGTTGCTTGCTGCTGCTGTGCAGCAGTCCATTGTTGCCGGTGGAGAGAAGGTACGCCGCTTTGCCGAGACCGTCTACCAGGCGGGCAGTTGGTCGCGCCCGCGCCGGGTGGTTATCAAGGCGGAGGCGCAACGCCTGCCAAAGGGAACAATGGGCACCAACCTCCGGTTCGTCGTCACCAGTCGCGATGATGAACGGGAAGCGCTCTACGATTGGTACACCGAGCGGGGTGGCACAGAGGGATGGATCAAGGACTTCAAGAACTACGTCAAATGTGACCGCCTCAGTTGCCATCGCTTCTGGGCGAACCAGTTCCGCCTTTTCCTGCATGCGGCAGCCTACTGGCTGCTGGACACCCTGCGCCGGAAACTGGTGGCGGCGGGCGTGGCGCGGATGACGCTGGAAACGGTGCGGCTGCGCGTCGTGAAGATCGGCGGACGGGTGCGCGAACGGGCAGACATCGTCAAACTCCATCTCGCGACGAGTCACCCCGGGCAATCCCTCTGGCGCCTGCTTGCCGCCGCCTTCCCCCCTTTATGAATAATGCAGGCTAACCCCCGGCCCCTTCCCGCGAGGAAGGGGAGGGGAGTTCGTCGAAGAGTCGTGGCGTTACAGGGAATGCCGACACGTCGCACTGAGTCACCCCTTCCTCGCGGGAAGGGGCC
>JBBSFO010000243.1:0-7514 GCA_038238655.1 Thermomicrobiales bacterium
CGCCCATTCCGCGCGCAGGATCGCCGCCTGCACGAGCAGCACCATCAGGGCGACGAGGGCACACGTCCCCCATCCTTCCGGTAACCGGAGCGGGCGAAGCGCCGTCTCCCAACTCGGTTTGCGAATCTTCGACTTCCAGTCGGTGAACGCTCGTGCCATGATGCGAACCCCCGCGCCGCGTCGAGCAGCGCCGTACGGAGCGAATGACTATGGGGCGGCCGGTTGCTGAACGGGAACACCGCCGCGCACTTCCTCGCGCGGCGGGCGGGCGATTTGCGGTTCGGGCGTCGGGCGGATCGTCGGCGGAGCGGCATCCGACAAACCAAGTGGGTGCGTGAGGGCGCGGCCGATTTCCTCGCCCCGCCGGACCATGTAGACTGGAACATTCGCTGCCGTCAGGCTGGTGACAACACGGTAGGTGCCACGCGGCGCGCCGAACGACTCCGCATCCACGATCACCGCGACGGCCTTGACGCCGCGATAGACGAGCGGCATCAGCCCCGCCACCCAGCCTTCATCAGCGGACGGCGTCACGACGACGAGCGCGCTGTTGCGCCCGAAACGCACCGCCTCGGCGGTCAGCACTTCCTGCAGATCCGTCGTACCGTCGGCATGGACGACCGAGAGCGCTTCGAGCATCTTCAATGTTTGCCGCTCGCCGCGATCGGTATTGACGATCTCGCTGTGGATGCCCCGCGCGACGAGGCCGACATTGCGTCCCTGCTCGACGAAGTGCTGCATGATCGAGGCGGCAATCGTGATCGCGGTCTCTTCGGTCGAGATCGCCCATTCGTCCACCGGCTCTGGCACTCCGGGCTGCGGCGGCGGAGCGACGGCATGGACGGGCTTGTGCAGGTCAACGAGCACCCAGACATCGGTCGTCGGATCGAGTTCGAACTCCTTTACCATCAACCTGCCCGTTCGTGCGGTCGTGCTCCACGCGATCCGGTTGAAGGAGTCGCCCGCGAAATACTCGCGGACGCCCGACGCGTTCGGCGTCACGTAGTGGGTGCGCCGCTGCGTCGCCGCGCCGCCCGGCAAATCGCCGACCGAGACGACGAACGATGAGACATCTACCGTCGCCGGATAGACCACGAGACTGGACGTTTCAGGAATCAACCGCTGCGACGGGAAGAGGCCGAAGGGGTCGCCACCCCGAAGCGTGAGCGGGCCGATCGTGAACTTGCCGCGTTGCGTGCAGCGCGTGCGAACGCGCCAATGGTACGGCTGGCCGGCCGGCAGGTGCGCGACCTGGCTGGTCGCCGATGCATGCCCCGGCAACGTCGAGTGGTCGCGCACTTCCAACCAGAGCTTCGCGAGTTTGCCGCGATTCTCGATGGTCAGGCGCTCATCCATCGTTTGGCCGACCTGGGCGCGATCCGTTCGTGTTTCGCGTTTCAGGGCAAGGGAGCGCAGGCTGACGCGGCTCCATGCAAACGCGACGATCAGCACGCCAACAATCACGAAGAAGAGCGTGTCGAGCACACCCCAACCGCTCACCTGGGCCGCGATCAGAATGACGACCGCTAACGCGCCAACCTTGGCCGCATTCACGGGCGCGCCCCGCGCGGTCGCCCCTCGACCCGCTGGTTGAACGGCGTCGCACCTGGCACGGGCACGCGTTGCAGGAGTTCCCGGACGATGCCCCGACCGTCAATATTGCGCATCCGCGCCGCCGGGCTGACGATCAGCCGGTGCGCGAGGACGGGTTCGGCCAATGCCTTTACGTCGTCTGGTAGGACGTAATCGCGCCCGGCGAGCGCCGCCCACGCGCGTGCTGCCGACAACAGACCGAGTGCGCCGCGCGGGCTTGCGCCGAGGTAGATTTCGTCGTGCCGCCGCGTCGCCTCCGCCATCGAGACCATATATTCGAGGATCAACGGGTCCACGCGCACATTTTCGAGGATGAACTGCTGCGCCTCGATCAACTCGCTTACATCCACAACCTGCTCGATCCGCGAGAGCGGATGGCCGGACATCTGGTTCTGCAATATGGCGATCTCTTCCATGTGCGTTGGGTAGCCAAGGGAGATGCGCAGCAAAAAGCGGTCGAGTTGCGCTTCCGGGAGCGGAAACGTGCCCTCGTATTCAATCGGGTTCTGGGTCGCAAGGACGACAAACGGGATCGGCAGATCGTGCGTCTCGCCATCCACAGTAATCTGCCGCTCCTCCATCGCTTCGAGAAGCGCGGACTGCGTCTTCGGTGTGGCACGGTTAATTTCGTCCGCCAGGACGATCTGCGCGACGACCGGGCCGGGCCGATACTCGAAAACGCGCGTTCCCTGATTGAAGATCGAGACGCCCGTTACATCGCCGGGCAAAAGGTCCGGCGTGAACTGGATGCGCTTGAAGGTACAGCCAATCGAGCGCGCAAAGGTCTTCGCGAGCACCGTCTTGCCGACACCCGGCACATCCTCGATCAACACATGGCCGCGGCACAGCAAGGCGACGAGCGTCAACTGCACCTCGCGATGCTTGCCGACGATCACCTTTTCGACATTCGTGACGACACGTTCCGCGATAGTCTGGACAGGCGTCATCGCCTCCGATGACAAGGGGGTTCGCATCCCGGATTGCTCCCTTCAACATTGCACGACACCGACGGACAATCGCTCGCACCCTGTCCATCGAGACCTTGCATCACTGATGTGATCATTTGCAAGTACCATCATATGATGAGCGGCGTCCGGCTGGTATCGGACCAACCGCACCGAGATGCCGGAAGGGCGCTCGGCACGTCTGCCACGCTGACCAGATTGGAACCACGCGGCAAAGTATAGCATAGTGTTTCCGCGTGCGCGTTGTGCGGGCGCATATGCATCGCGGAACGCCTACTGTCATGCTGCACAGAAAGGAAACGGGTGGAGCAACCCATTACCGTTATTGGTGCGGGGCACAACAGCCTCGTCACGGCCGCGTATCTCGCCCGCGCGGGCTTTCCCGTGCGGGTGCTCGAACGCCGCCCGACGATTGGCGGCGCGGTCCACACGGAAGCGCTGTGGCCAGGCTATCAGGTGGATACCTGCTCGTCGTTCCACGTGCTTATCCATCTCACCGGCATCATCGAGGAACTGGGCCTGGCCCGCTATGGCTTGCGGTATCAGGACGCCGATCCGTTCGCCTTCGCCCCCTTCCCGGACGGCACGATGCTTCGCTTCTACAAAGACGTTGACCGCACCTGCGCGGAGATCGCGCGCGTCAGCCCGCGCGATGCGGAAACGTACCGCGCCTTTGTCGGGCTGTGGAGCCGGTTCAATGAGGCCGTGTTTGGCGCATTCACCGCACCGCCCGCACCGCGATACATGATCCCCGCCATCTTGAAACGGGTCGGGAGAGACTTGCCGAAACAACTCCGGCTCGGTCGTTCGGAGACACTCCTCCAAACCGTTCTCAAGCCGTACGGCGCACTGCTCGATGAACTATTCGAGAGCGAATATGTCCGCGCGCCACTGGCATGGCTGGCCGCGCAATCCGGCCCCGGCCCGGACGATGTCGGCGGCGGGGCTTTCCTCACCGCGCACACGATTTACCACACCATCGGCCTAACACGCCCGATTGGCGGTTCGGGCATGCTCAGCGAAGCGCTTGCTGCCTCCATCCGCGACCATGGCGGCGAGATCGTTACCAACGCGCACGTCCACCGCATCCTTGTGCGCGATGGCCACGTGCATGGCGTCGAACTGACGACGGGTGAACGGCTCGATGCCACGACGGTCGTCAGCGGCACGCATGTACAGACGACCCTACTCGACTTAATCGCAGCCGACGATCTCCCGGCAACGCTCCGCCGTCGTGTCGCATCGCTGCGGATCGCCAATGGCATGGGTATGACGATCCGCTGCGCGACCGAGACCGTACCGCAGTATCCTGATGCACCGGAAGACGCGCACAATGGCATGCAACTGATCTGCCCGTCAGTGGAGTATCTGCGCCGCACGCGCGACGAGGCGGCTTCCGGCCTACCGCCGACCGATCCGGCACTCGTCGTCATGACACCGACCGCCACAGACACGACGATTGCCCCAGCAGGCAAGCACATCACCGTCATCTGGGCGCAATATCACCCGTTCGACCTCGCCCCTGGCGCTGGGACATGGGCGGCCATTCGCCAACCGGAAGGGCGGAAGTTGCTCGCGACCCTCGAACCCTATGCGCCCGGCATCACTGACGCGGTAACAGAGACCTACCTGAAATCTCCGGTGGATTTGCAGGAAGAGAACGGCCTGATTCGCGGCCATCTCATGCATCTCGACATGGCCCTCGACCAACTCTTCATGTTCCGCCCCTTGCCAGAACTGGCGAACTACCGCACGCCGATTGGCGGTCTCTACCTCACGGGCGCAAGCATGCATCCCGGCGGCGGCGTCTCCGGCGCACCCGGCAAGAATGCCGCGATAATCATGCTGCGCGACCTCGCCGACGGCACGCCGCGCCGCTGGGTCCGCCCGGCTGGTCTCGCAGTCGGCGGCGTTGTCGCCGCAACAGTCGCGCATCGCCGCACCCGCAATCGTGCATGAGTCTGGACAAATCACGATTTGACTTTCACGAACAACAGAACGAACCTTCACATACGACATGGGATCACGACTATTGCTACTTCTGCTGGCGGATGTTCTATGGATCCCAATGATCGCGCAAACGAGCCTGAATGGTTCGCCAATGGCGAAATCGTTACCGTGGGATACGCCACGACAGCCTTTAACGAGCGACCCGATGATTACTACTGGATATGCAAAGATTGCTTTCACGACTTCGATCCGTTCTTCCATTGGGAAGTGATTGAGCGAGAGCGAAGGGAAGAAAATGATGGCGACACCATGGCGCGGGCAGGCACATAGCGGAGTGTGCGCGTGTCTGCTGAGCGGGCTTGCGCTCCTCTCTGCCTTCGCCGGATCGGTTCACGCGACCTCCGGTCCGGTGATGATCCCGACCGCTGCGGCTAGCACGACCGGGTCCTTTGTTCTTTCGGCACCGACGGCTGGCTGCGGTCGCCAATCCACCGCGTCGCCGGGCACCACCGTGGATGCAACAATCCCTGCCGATCCGGCACTCTCGGCGGGGGAGCGCACGCGGGCCTATCGCGTGCATCTCCCCGCATCGTATGCGCCCGGTGACACGTTTCCAGTTGTGCTCGCCTTCCACGGGTACAGCGGCGACAGCGCCGGCATGGAGCGTATGACGGGATTCTCGGCTCTCGCGGATCAGGGGCGGTTCATCGCTGTCTATCCGCAGGGCCTCACGGGAATTGACGGACAGCCCTTCTGGGCGTCGGTCGGGACAGTTGACCTCGGCATTGACGAGGTGCGGTTCGTGAGCGATCTGCTCGATGCACTCGAATCGGCGTTCTGTATTGATACCGCACGCATCTACGCGACCGGATTTTCGAATGGCGGGGCAATGGCCGCCTTCCTCGCCTGTCGGCTCAGCGACCGGATCGCGGCCTTCGCTCCCGTCTCAGGGAACTTCTATGCACCGCGCGACGGCTGCTTTCCTACCCGCCCCGTCGCGATCCTCGACATCCATGGGACGGCGGACCGCGTCGTGACGTATTACGGCGTCCCCGAGGCCATCAATCCCCGGTGGCCGCTCCCGTCCATTCCGATGTGGCTCCGCGAATGGGCGGCGCGCGACAACTGCACGGACGAACCAACCCTGTTCTCCGATGGGCCGGACGTAACGCGCATGGAATGGATCAGCTGTACGACCGATGTTGCAATTACCCATTATCGCATTGACGGCGGCGGGCACGAGTGGCCTGCGGCGCTACACGGTCGCCCCGTCGCCGCCGTGATGTGGGATTTCTTCCAGGCACACCCGCTGCCTGGCGCGTGATCGCATCCCACCGGATTATTGGAGAATGTCCATTGCCACACGAATAAGCATGCGGGCACAGATTCCGATGCTCGGGATGTCCACCCACTCGTCCGCTTCGTGGTAGTTCGCGCCCGTCGCGCCGAACATGACGGTCGGGATACCGAGGTCGGCGGCGAAGTAGTTGGCGTCCGCGAGGCCACGATTGTACCGCGTGATCGGTGCGTCGCCCGTTTCCGCGACGAACGCGTGCTGGACATTGCGGATGAACGGATGATCTGGCGCTATCTCCCACGGCAGGTAGTACGGCGGGTCAATCGAAAACACGAACGATGCGGGCGAATCGAGCGATTGGGCGAGATTGCGCATCCCGGCGAGCACGCTTTCGTCGCTTTCGCCGGGGATCGTATGCCGGTTGATGGTGAAGCGTGCCTGCTCCGGCACCGTGATAACGTATTGCGCATTGCCGCTCTGGAAGGAAAGCACGCTTTGACTGGCGGTCAGGCGCGGATGCTGCCCAAGCGGGACATCGTCGAGCCGCGCGACGAACTTCGCGGCCTCCACGGCGGCATTGATGCCCCGCTCCGGCCACGACGCATGCGCTGCCTTCCCCGTCACGTCGCCACGTACCAGCACCTTGCCGATGCAGCCGATCACGATGTCGAGGTCCGATGATTCGGTGACGACGCAGCCGTCCGCAGTGATGCCCATGTCCACAAGCGCCCGCGCGCCGGTCGAGTACGCCTCCTCATCCACGACGGAGGTAAAGAGGAGCGTTCCGCGCCACCGGTCCCGATCGCGCGCCAGCGTGCGTGCCGCCAGCATCGCCGCGACCACGCCCACTTTCATGTCGCACGCACCGAGACCATACAGCCGGTCGCCTTCCCGCCATCCCTGCCACGGGTCGTGCGACCAGCCCTCGACCGCGAGGACGGTATCCACATGTCCATTGAGCATTAATGTCGGCCCGTCACCATTGCGTACCCAGGTGAGCACATTCGGGCGGTCGCCTTCGGTCGGCTGCATTTCGGGTTCAAGGCCATGCTCCGTCAACCAGGCAGTGATGGCCCGTTGCACCGCTCCTTCTTCGCCAGGATAGCTGCGGATCGCGACCAGGCGGGCCGTCAACGCCGCCGCTTCCTCTCCATCAATCGCCGCACGAATCCACGCATCGTCTGGCACAGTGCGCCCCTTTCGCTACTACGCAGTAAACTGCCACGACTGCCTTTGCTGCTACCAGTCATGCACCGAGCCATCCAATCGCCGCGTCATCGGCAGGTAAGCGCGCCGGTAAGGGTCGTTGGCGGCGAGGGATTCGTGTACGTCGGCGCCAAGACCGGAGATCGCTGACGGTCAGATAGCCGTCTTTGACGGTCAGCCAAGGCGAGGCTGAAGTCCCGGATCACTCCGGTGAGCGACGAAAGCGGGGAAACTCCAGGCTCACGACCTGCATGAGCACGATGATCCGTCGTTGTTCCTTGTCGTTCAATGTTACGTTCGCCATAGCGGGCCAGTTTCACAGTACAGTTACCGGGTGTCAGAATCATCGAACACCGACACGTGTTGTGCCGGAAGTTGACGGAAGCGATCCCACACGCGATGATCGTGAACGGCCCTGCCGGGCCACGGTTTGTTCGCGAGAGGGAGAGTCATGGCACAAGTGAGCACAGCGTCAACGCGTGTACCGGTCTATTCGAGCGCCG
>JBBSFO010000244.1:0-7467 GCA_038238655.1 Thermomicrobiales bacterium
CGATGCGGTGCCGCCGCCTTTGACGGTCTACGCGGCGCTCCGACCCATTCCGCCGCCCGCACCGGTTGCCGAGGCAGCGATTGCGGGCGCATTGCCGTGGCTGCCACTCGTCGAGCAACCGACCACCGCGCTCGATCTGCCGGAAGAGTCGGCGACGACGGCGATCCCGGAGGATGCCGTACGATATGGTACGGACGCGCCCACCGACATGACGCCCGTCGCCGCGTCGTGGCACTACGGCGAGCAGCAACCGGATGAGGAGCATTACGGCACACGCGCACTCGATATTCCCGTCCGGCAACGCGTTGTGCAGGAGGAAGCGGTCTATATCCCGCCCCGCCCAACCAACCATGCGCTCGGGCCGCTCGCGCTGCTCGGTGCGCTCGGTGGCGCACTGATTGTCATCGTTGGCGCGCTTGTCCTTTTCCTGGTGCGCGGCGATTCGACGAGTAGCGTTGCCGTCACCGCCACCGTCGGCGGTGGAACGGCGACACCGACGACCGCACCGACCAGTGGACTGCCCGCCGTCCTCCTCACTTCGACTGCGGTGGCTGGGACCATCGGCACGCCGACCCCGATCCCAACTGCGACGACTTCCCCACTCCCACCGAGTACCGCGCCCGTCGGCAGTACCCCGGAGCCGACGAGCGCGGTCACGCCAACACCGCTCGGTACCGAACCTGCTGGGACGACTGCGGTCACGACGGTCGCCACGACGATTGTCTCTACGCCGATTGATACGCCTGTGCCGCGCGTGACGCCGATCCCGCGCGAGTCGCCAACGCCGCGTATTACGCCGATTCCGACCGATACGTCCGGTCCGACAAAGGCGCCAACGCGCGCGACGACACCGAGCGCGACGACCGCCCCGACGGCGAAGCCGACGACCACCGGCCCAACCGCGACGACCGCCGCCGGGACAGCAACCACTACGTCGGGCGGCACGATCACCCTCGATCGGTCGAGTGTCAGCCTCGGGTCATCAGGTGCGTCCGGTAGCGTGATGCTCGGCAATCCCGGCCCGGCGGCGGTTCGCTACACCACTAAGGCAAGCACAACGTGGCTTTCCGCCGCGCCGGCCAGTGGCAGCGTGCCCGCCGATGGGAGTCTGCCTGTCACCTTGACCATCAATCGCGCGGGTCTCGCGCCCGGCAATTACAGTGGCACCGTTACCTTCACGACATCGAGCGGTTCCTTCAGCGCTGTGACGGTCACGTTTACTGTATAGAGAAATACCCTTGAGCGGATTGTCCTGATGAGTAGATTCGCGCATGCCGCCGATTATGACGCGTTCCTTTGCCTCCTCCTGGAGCACGTTGGCCGCGCATAGACACGGTCAGTCCTTCTTAACGAGGTGTGGCCGGATCACTGTGGAAGCGGCCTCCATGGCGGAACTGGCTGCATTGAGGAAGGTTGCATCTTCCGTGAGAATTCCCGCTGAAGCAAGAAAAACCCCGCCCCGCGAAGGGAGGGGTTTGGGGAAGAATCGGCATGCAAACGCACGCCGCACGATTTGTCTGTTACCCATGTACGCGTCGCATTAATCCCACTTCATTGCCACCCCTCCCATACTATTCTGCCGTGTCGGCGTCCGCATTGACCAGGATCGAATCGGTTGGGTAGGTGACGGTCACGGTGAAACCGCCGGTATTATCCCCGAAATAGCAATCGTTGATCGCGAACGTCAGTTTCCCGCGTCCGTTGATCGCGGTGGGGCCATTGCCGACGAAGACCGGCGGCTTTTGGTCCATTCGGGCGATCAAGCCACCGGCGGGAAACTCCGGCGCGATAAAAACGCACCCTTCGGAATACCGCATGGGGACTCCCGCCGGCGTGGTACCACAGGTGGGATCAGGACAGTCCTTCCAGAGGCCGCTCGCGCGGATCGTGACCATCGTGCCCGGTTTCAGTCTGAGGCCGGTATCAAACCAGGGCGTCCCGCTCTGTACATCACTTCCTCCGCCCGCCGTTGCCGGAATGAAGAACGTCGCGCTCGTCGTATCGCTCGCCGCGAGCGCCGGGGCACCGAACAGGCCAACTGCCAGACCAAGCGCTATCAGCGCCACGAGAAGCTTCCGCATCTCTCTCCTCCGTGCATGATCCATCATTGACAAAAAAGGTATTCCGATCACACGCACAGTAAAGCTGTCGCAGATGACAGGCGTGTCGGGATACGGGGCGATTCATCTGTCACTTCCGTCATTGAGCGCGCCAGGTCGTGGAGACCGCGCGAGGGGACGACCGTTACAAAGAGACGGACGTAGCGGGCTTTCCTGCCAGCAATGGCCGCGACGGTCGCGAGTACGGCGCACAGGGCAAGAAAATCATACGGCGCGGGGTGGCGACGCATGACGCTAACCGCACCCAGCGATCCGCCGAGCGTCAACCAGGCCGACCAACCGGTATCTGCACGCAGCCCCACCGCGCCGACGACAAGCATCCCGGCAGCGGCGACCCGCGAACGGGATCGCCAGCCACCACGAAGCGGGAGATGCATCGCCACCGCCAGCGCGCCACTCATTGCGACGAACCGGAATCGCCTGTCCTTTGTCACTCCCAGGTCGTTCATCGTGCCCCTTCTGCTCGCGGCTCGAACCGTGCGGAGTGTAGCACGCGCGACGGGCGTCTTCTGGTACACTCCGTTTCAACGACGGCAGTGCGGTGAGCGACAGGAGCAACAGCGATGACGGCGACGACGACGGCCCAGGCGACGCAGGAGCGGATGCGGCAGCGCGAGCGCGCCCGCGAAAAGGAGCGCGTGCTGCGCGACATGGACAAGGCGTGGCGGGCGCTGATGGACAGCATCCGGGGCATTCCGGAATCCCAGATGCGCGAGTCGGGTGTCGCCGGCCACTGGTCCGTCAAGGACATCCTCGCCCATATCGCGGCGTGGGATCGCGAGACGACGCGCGTCGTTATGCAGATTTTGCGCGGCGATGAACCCGCGTGGCCGATCCACGACCAGAAATTCAACGATGTGAACTACGAAGCGGACAAGAATCTGCCCGTCAACGAGGCGCGGAACCGGGCGCTGTCGGCGCATAAGGCGCTCGTCGAGATGCTGGACGGCAAGGCCGAAGTACGCGCAGCGTGGTTACGCGGTGCGACCTACGATCACTACCCGGAGCACACGGAAGACATTCTTCGCTGGCGAAAGGCAAATCCGCTCGTGCCCGATCCCGACATGGCGCGTTCCGCAGGCGCGGCAGGGCAACAAGACACACCAAGCCCGTATAGCGCCCATGGAAACGTCCCCACGCCGGAAACCGCCGATCCGCCACGTATGCCATCGCGATAAACAATCCCCTCTCCCACTCTATCGCCGAGATCTCAGGGAGGTGGAGCGAGGCCGGGGTGAAGAAAAATCTCTTCAGAAATTGCTCGCGCAAACCCCTGTGTAGGTTCAGATAGGTGCGCGACGGGTGAAGGGAAGAAGAACGGGACATATCCTGAGAGTGCAGGTGCTTAAATCATTCACTCACAGGATGCGTTTCCGTCATGCGTCAGTTTGCCCGATCGTCCCGTGCTGCATTCAAAGCCGTCGGTAGTGGCAGTAGCGTCAATCTCTTCTCCGCCCTGCCCGTGCGACGCCACACGCCCACCATGCTCGCCCGCATGCCTAACGCAAACCCAACGGGATGATGATCGCGAAAGAGCAGTTAGGCGATCTGGTCGAGACCGACACGATGCGGCTCTATTCGGTGCCCGGTGTCGTTCGCACCGAACCCATACAAACTCTTGACATATCATGCCCCGCCGCGTAAAATGAGCGTCACTCAGTCATTGCTGAGGCGCGGAAAGGGAGCGGAATGGTAGCGACGAGTGCGAATGGAACGGCGCGGCGCGTGCAGACGGGGGTAGTGCGACGCGAGCAGATTCTGACCGCGACGCGGCATCTCATCGCGGAGCAGGGATATGAGCGGACGACGACGGCCCAGATCGCCCGGCGCGCCGGTATTTCCGAAGGGACGATCTACAATTATTTCTCCTCCAAGGGCGCGATCGTCAAGGCGCTCGCCGAGCAGGCGCAGCGGACAACAATGGAGCGGGCATTCGCGCGGGCCGTGCCAGGATTGCAGGGAGCCGCGCTGATCCGCGTGATGCTTGAAGGCGCTTTCGAGGCGGCACATGAGAACGCCGATTTGATGCGCGCCTTCGCACTCAATGTGGATTTCTACGATCCAGCGCAACCCGGCGTCATCTGTACCTCGGCGGAAGCGGATGCTGAGGCGGTCGCGGGATTGCACGAGTTCCTGCGTGGTCAGCAGGAGACGGGACTCATTCCCCGCAGCGTGGATATCGCCGTAATGACGCGGCTGATTTTCGGCACCGTCAATCAAGCAATGGAGGAGTGCATTGTAGGCAGGCACGGCGAGCATGAACGGACATACATTGACCTGATGGTCCGCATGTTCAGCCGCGCCCTGTATATCGAGTAGGCCCGTCCCAATGGGCAGAGTCGAAACAGTCCAGATGACGGGTTGCAATGCGTTTCAACGCCTGTAGCGTGGAAAGCAAGAGAAACGAAACAAAACTGGTACGTTTGCCCTAGTTTATGAGTGAAACTCACTTGTTCATTGCATACTTGAACCGTGGCGACGAAGAAAGGAGCATTCACCGATGACCGACACCCATTCATGGCAGGAAATCCCGCTCATCCAGATTCCCGAAGGGTATCTCAGCCGTATCGGACCGTTCCTTGCTGAGATGTACGAGCAGCACGGGCCGATCTTTCGTTCCGCCGAGAATGGCCACGATGTCATCTTCCTCGCCGGGCCGGAGGCGAACCGCTTCGTGCTGCTCTCGAACCGGTTGAAGTTTTCGAACTACGTCGGCTGGACGAAGATCTTCGGCGTCGAGGATGCCTTCGGTAACGGACTCCTTTCAATGGACGGCGCGGAGCACGACGCGCACCGGAAGATGATGAACCCCGCCTTCGCGATCACCTACATGGATCGCTACCTGCCGATCATGCAGCGCATCATCCGCGAGCGGATCGCGGACTGGGCGGAGCGGGGTGAGGTGGATGTCTACGACGAAGCGCGCAAGATCACCTTCGATGTCGCCGCCGAAGCGCTCGCGGGCCTGAAGCCGGGGCCGGAAGTGGACCAGTTTCGCGAACTCTATCTGGCGATGCTCCGGCTCGGCCCGCAGATGAAGGACTGGGACGCATTCTACGCGGAGCAGGCCCGGCTCAAGGAGGAACTCTACAGCCTCCTGCGCCCGAAGATTGTGGAGCGCCGCCAGCACCCGACGGACGACGTGCTCGGCATGCTCGTCCAGGCGCGCGACCCGGACGGCAATGCCCTCAGCGACGAGCAGTTGATCGCGCACACGAACATCCTGCTCGTCGCCGGGCACGAAACCTCGACGAGCATGAGCGCGTGGCTGCTCTATCTCCTCACGCAGCACCCCGACTATCTCCGGCGCGTGCAGGAGGAGCAGGCCGCGCTTGTTCCCGCCGATGCAACCCCAACGCTCGATAGCATCCAGCGGATGAAGGTGTTGGAAAATGGCCTGATGGAAGCCGAACGGCTCTACCCGCCCGTCATGTACGGGCCGCGCGGCGTCGTGGAGGATTTCGATTTCCACGGCTACCACGTCCCGGCCGGGTCGCACGTCTTCTACGCCATCGCCGCCTCGCATCTCATCCCGAGCGTCTTCGCGGCGCCGACGACCTTCGACCCGGATCGCTTCGCCCCGCCACGCGAGGAGCAGAAGAAGACGCCCTACGCGCTCGTCGGTTTCGGCGGCGGCCCGCGCATCTGCATCGGCATCAACTTCGCCAAGGTCGAGATGAAGGCGATGGTCGCCGAAATCCTCCGCCGGTACACGCTCGAACTCGCGCCCGACCAGGAGGTCGAGCTCTTCGGCGTGATCAGCCGACCGCGCAACGGCGTGCGGATGCGGGTGCATGCACGCGAGCGCGTCCTGACAGCAGTGTAACGATCGGTGGGGCAGGGTTTCCGTCTGCATATTCAGACGGTGGGTACACGCCTGCCCTACCAGAAATCGCCCGCACTATGGCCAACGCAAGGCTATCGGGTCACTGAAATGCTTCAGAGACCGCTCAATGAACTGCATCTGCAGTATCGCAGCGAAAGCGAAACGGGTTAAAGTGTAAAGCCCCGACAGCCAGTGTACTCCATCCAAACCCTTGGGCCTTGCGGCTTCGGTATTCGGCTGGGGCGCATCGGTCATCGGGACCTTACAATGATGAATATACGAGTTGTACGGACATTTGTCAAGGGGTTTGCGCGAGCAATCTCGCGCAATTATTCCGTGGCTGGCGTGGGCAGCGCGACTGACTGTTTTGGCAGGGCGATCAGCGTCCGTGCGGCAGCAACGGCGAAGGCCCAGAGGAAAAGCCCGGCGGCGATCAGCGTCGCGATATAGCCGATACCGCTGATGATGCCGCCGACGAGCGCCGTGCCGACGCCACCGCCAAGAAAGAGTGAGAAGGCGAAGAGCGCGACCGCCGTGCCGCGCGCCTGCGGGAAGGTTTCGGTGGCCCGCGTCTGCAATGTCGTGTGGCACAGGACGAAGCCGACACCGGCGAGCAGCATCGAGACGAGAAAGAACGGCCAGTTCGGGATCAGCGCCGCCGTGAGGTATGCCGCGCCCATCATCCCGCCGCCGATCAGGATCAGCCGCCGCTCGCCGAGCCGGAGGATGAGATAGCGCAGCACGCGCGCCGTGCTCAGTTGCATCACGCCCGCGAAGCCGAGCAAAAGGCCGATGGCGAGCGAGCCGAGCGCAAAGCGGTGATTGAGATAGCCGCCGAGGTACGAAAACACGCCATTGTAGATGAACCCCTCGACGAAGATGAGCAGCAGGAGCGGCAGCATTCGGGGCGCGTGGATCGCGGCGAGGTAGGTGTCGCGCGGGCGCGGGCGCGGCTCCGGCAGCGGCAGGCGGATTTCCTCTTTCAACAAAAGGAGCAGCGCGACCGAGACGATGCCCGAGGCGACACCGAAGATCGGGAAGACGAGACGCCACGAAACGACCGCCGCGATCAGCCCGCCGATGCTTGTACTGAACGCCGTTGCTGCCGCCGAGCAGGACATCAGGACGGCGATGGTCGCCTGCCGCTGCGCGTACGGCACGGTATCACCGATGTACGCGAGCGTAAGCGGAAAGATCGCCGCTGCCGCGATCCCCGTTAGGAAACGCAGGAGCGTCACGACCGGCAGGGACGTAGACGCGCCGCACAGCGCCGTCCCGATGCTGAACAAGACCATCGCGAAGGCGACGACCTTCACCTTGCCGACGCGGTCCGAGAGCGGCCCGTAGAAGAGCTGGAAAAAGCCGTACGGCAGCATATATGCCGTGATGAGGATACCCGCCGACGAGACCGATGTATGGAAGGCGTTCGCAATCGTCGGCAGGAGCGGCGCGATGACGCGCGAGTCGAGGTTAATCATGAAGATCGCCCCGCTGAGGGCGAAGATCAGCCACCGCTGCCGC
>JBBSFO010000245.1:0-7459 GCA_038238655.1 Thermomicrobiales bacterium
CCCCGATCTGCCGCTCCGCCGCATCGTGTGATTGCCCCCAGACGAATTCTACGGCGGGATATGCCGCACGCGTCTCCGCCAACTGCTCCTCGGACCACGGTGCCGTCACCAGCAATTTCATACCTGCCCCTCCCGATTCCTCGCCAGAGATTGAATGATTACCTGGAATCCGCGTGCGCGACGGGTTGGTGCATCATCGGGTCCGCCCCACCCGCATCGGATTGCAGGGTGGCCCGCAGGACGAGGCCGGAATAGTCCGCGACGACTCGGAGCATTTCGCGCAATGCACGTTCGCGATGCGCCTGATGGATCGCTTGCGCTGCCTCGACATCTCGCGCGCGGATCGCGGCGAGCAGCGCCCGATGCTCCTCCGTGCTTTCGTATGGCCGGGCACGCAGATGAATCGTCGCGACACGCGTCCGCTGCAACTGGCCGTCGAAAAGTTGCACGAGTTCGAGCATCCGCCGGTTCCCGGCGGCGGTGATGAGCAGGCGGTGGAACTGCCGGTCCGCCTGCACCCATGCGCCGAGATCGTCCCGGGTGAGCGCGGCCTCCTGCGTGATCACGGATTCTTCGAGCGCGGCGAGCAGATCGTCGTCCGCGCGCTCCATCGCCAGCTTGACGGCCTGCCCTTCCAGCGCCTCGATGATCTCGTAGATCTCGCGCATCCCCTCGACCGTCGGGATCGTCACGACAATCCCTTTGCGCGGGACGGTCGCGGCCAGCCCTTCCATCCCTGTACTGAGCCGCGCGACGGCCTCGCGCACGGGCGTCCGGCTCATGCCGAGTTGGCTGGCGAGATCGTCAATCAGGATCGCCTGCCCCGGCAGCAGCCGTAGATCAAGGATCATCGCACGGATTTCCTGATACGCCCGATCCGCCAAGGAAAATGCCATGCGCCGCTCCACTCCCTAGAGGACGAAGGACGAAGGCTGTTCGCTCCCCACGTAGTCCTTCGTCTTCCCTATTGCTTGAGGCCCAATTGCTCGAACTCCTTGACCATCCGGTCAGTCGCGGTCTTGATGGCGTCGGCGGGCTTCGTGCCCCGCAGGACGATGTCGCCCATCATATCGGTCAGGAGGTAGTTGTTGTAGACCGCATCGTACCCGGCGCTCGGCGTTTGCGGGAAATTATAGCCCGTCTTCGTCTTGATCGGGAAATCCGCCTCGATGATCTTACGCAATGTGGGGAAGTTCGGTTCGCCCTGCGTGTAGAAGGGATCGGTGTCCCAGACCTTCTTGTATGCGGGTAGAATCAGGCCGAGCGAGGTTTTGGCAACGTTCAGCAAGGGCATCCCCGCTACCATCTGCTTCGCCGTTTCCTTCGCCAGCGCCGGGTTCTTCGCGCCCTTGAAGATCATGAATGCGCCCCAGCCGCCGTAGTTGACGATCCGATCCGTGCCGGGGCCGAGAAAGCCCGGTACGAGGACGGTCTTGGTGTACACCGGATTCTTGTCTGCGAACGACTTCGCGTACAGGGTGAAGGCGTTCTGCGTGAAGCCAATCGTGCCCGCCAGCCATGCTTCGTTGTTCCCCGTGTCCGTCCACGAATGCACGCCGGGCGGGATCATGTCTTTGTACTTCGGGTTAGTGTAGATGTCCGCCAAAAAGGTGATCGCGGCGAGCGTCTCGGGCGAATTGAAGACGACCTTCTTGCCGTCGTCGCTGACGACCGCTGCCCCATAGGCGCGAAGGACGGCGACGATCAGGTCGTTGCCATCGCCGCCCTTGCTGATCGGATTACCCCAGCCGAATCGGTTTTTCGTTGGGTCGGAAACGGCGAGCGCGGCGTCGCGCAGATTCTCGAAGGTCTTGATATTCTCGACCTTCAACCCCTTCTCGTCCATCCAGTCCTTGCGAGCGAACCAGCAATTCGCCTTGGTGTAGAAGGGAATCCCGCGCCATTTTCCGCTGATGAACAGGTCGTTCTTCGCGCCATCCTCGACGGGACCATAGGCCTTCTGCAACTCCTCCACAACATCCGAAACATCAACGATGTCATCCAACTGATACCATGGCGAGACGAACTTGCCGAAGTACGCCATGTCTACCGTGTTGCCGGATTTCACAGCGGCGTCCTGTTTGGCGACGACATCACCCGTGTTGTCATTGAGGTGATCGTTTGTGATGGCGAAGCCGAGTTGCGTCGCCAGTTTCTGGAGTTCGGCGTCGATTGTTTTCTGTGTTTCCGGGAAATACTCCATGTTGGAGATCATCGCCAGTTTTTGGCCCTTGAACGTGTCCGCCGCCGGCAATGGGATCGTCGGCACCGCGTTCGATGCCACGACCGATGCACTGCTTGCCGTTCCATTCGCCGCCGTCCCACTGGCGGCGGTGACACTGATTGCCGGTACCGTCGTGCGTGCCGGAGCGGTCGTTGCGGCGGTCGCAGCCGGTTGGGTCGCCGCTGTCGTTGGCGATACAGGACTACTCGCGGTGGTTGCAGCGGGTTTCGGGGTGTCCGTTGCAGTCGAGCCGCCGCCACACGCCGCGAGGATCGCCGCCGCCGCGCTCGCCGACACACCCCCAAGGAATCCGCGCCGCGTCAAATACATTGATTGCCGCCGCTCGCCCGTCATCGTCGCTCCCCTTCCCGCTACCATCCGCCGATCATATAAATCTTTATCCGTATACACAAGCGTATCAATATGCGTGATACTCGTCAAGACGCGACGAGATCGGAGGAGAAGTTACGATGGCACTGATGGATGAGATCGAGGATGCCCCTGTAGCAGCGGGAACCGTAGCGGTTTGGTGGCTCGGGCAGAGCGGCTATGCGCTCAAGACGCCGGGCGGGGTGATCGCGCTGATTGACCCATATCTGTCCGATTCCCGCAGTGATGGTGGTCACCACGACCGTTTCTTCCCCCCGCCGATTGTTCCCGCCGATGTGCGCTGCGTGGTCGTCTTTTGCACACATGACCACAGCGACCACACCGATCCCGCGACGCTCCTGCCAATCATTTCCCATACAGACGCGATGATCGTCGCGCCCGGCAGTTGTTGCGCCCATCTCACGCAGCTCGGTGTCCCGGCGGCGCGGCTGCATCGGCTCGATGTCGGGGAAACAGTCACGCACGGCGATCTCACCATGACCGCATCGTTCGCGCTGCACGGTGGCCCCGGCCCGGCGAACCGCCTACCGCGCCACCCGGTGGCGGATCCGATCGGATTGCTCGCGGAATGCGGCACGGTTCGTTTCTATCACACCGGTGATACGCTGGATGATCCGCGCCTACGCGATATGGCCGCCTTCAAGCCGCAGACGCTGTTCGTCTGCATCAACGGCAGCGGCGGTAACATGAACGCGGCGGAAGCGACGCGGCTGATCGCCGACCTCGCCCCAGCAGTCGCGATCCCAATGCACTATGGCTGCATCCCCGTCAATGACGCCGATCCGCAGGTATTTGTTGCTGCCGTCCGCAGAGCGGGTGTGCCAACGCAGGTTGCCCTCCTCGAAACGGCCCGACGGTACGATATGCGGTCGGTTCGGGGTTCGTAGCAATCGAACCTCGAAGCTCGAACCTCGAAGTGCTCCTAATTCACCCGGCTGACCGGGGCGTCGCCGCGCAGTACGTTTGTAATGTTGAGCATTGAAATCTCGATGGATCGTTCGATTGCCTCATCCGTCCCGCCCGCGCGGTGCGATGTGAGCAGCACCGAGTCGAAGCCGATGTACGGATTGCTTGGACGCGGCTCCGTCTCGAAGACATCAATGCCCGCGCCGGCGATCCATCGCTCGCGCAGGCCCTGTACCAGCGCCGCTTCCTGTACCACGGGGCCGCGTGAGGTATTGATGAGGTAGGCGGTTGGTTTCATCAATCGTAAGGTATCGCCATTGATCAGTCCACGCGTCTGCGGTGTGAGCGGGCAATGGAGCGAGACGAAATCCGACTCGCGCAGCAGCCGTTCGAGTGGCACGTAACTGATCTGATGCTCGTTCGCAAAGGTGATATCCCAGGCAATATCGGTGGCGAGGACGCGCATACCCAAGCCGCGACCGATCAGCGCCATGCTCTTGCCGACGCGCCCCAACCCGACGATACCGAGCGTCTTGCCCCAGAGTTCCGGCCCGGTCGTCATCGGCCACGCGCCCGCGCGCATCGCCTGATCGGTGACGTAGATTTTGCGCGCCACGCCGAGCATCAGCCCCAACGCCATCTCCGAAACCGCGTGATTGTTGCAGCCCGCGCAGTTGCAAACGACGATCCCACGTGCCGTCGCCGCCTCGACGTCAATGTGATCGAAGCCGACACCCTGCGCGGTGATCACTTTCAGGTTTTTGGCGGCGGCAAAGACCTTTTCCGTCACTTTCTCCGCCCCGACGATGTATCCCTCCGCCAGTCCAATCACCCGGAGCAGCGTTTCTTCGTCAATCGTTCCGTCGCGCGGATGCTCGATCACCGAGCAGTCATTGCGGCCGAGGAAATCGCGTGCGTGCGCCTCGTGCGCGATGAATTTCGGTGTCGTGACCAGAACCGGATGCGTCATGAATCCCTCCTGTAGCGTACACTGATCGTTGCCCGTGGCAGTGTGCATCATACCCGGCAAACTCGTCGTGCGTATACGCAACAGAATACGTGCCTCGCTATCACGAGAAAAGGAGAAGGGACGATGATCGGAAATGGTATTGAGACGGTCGCGATTGTCGGCGCGGGGATGATGGGGACGGGGTTGGCGGCAGAGTATGCAGCGACCGGACACACCGTTACCCTGTTCGCCCGCAGTGACGAACGCGCGGCACGCGCGAAAGCGCGCACCTTCGCCGCGCTTGATTCCCTTGAAGCGGCGGGCGTCCTCGATGCGCAGGCACTGTCTGCCGCGCGCGACCGGGTGCGCACCGCAACCGATTTGGCAGATGTGGTCGCGAATGCGGACCTCGTGGTCGAGAGTATCCCGGAAAGCCTCGACTTGAAGCGGGCAATGTTCACAACGTTGGAAGGCATCTGCCCGCCGACAGTGATTCTCGCCTCGAATACCTCCGGCATCCCGATTACGCAGATCGCGGCGGGGATGCAGCACCCGGAGCGATTCATCGGCACGCATTACCTCAATCCACCGCACCTGATGCCGCCCGTAGAGGTGATCCCCGGCGAGGCGACCGACCCGGCGATTGTCGCCCGCGTGCGGGATAACCTCGCGGCGATGGGCAAGTCGCCTGTCGTCGTCGGCAAAGAAGCGCCCGGTTTCCTTTGGAACCGCTTGCAGTACGCGATCCTGCGCGAGGCGTGCTACATCGTGGAGCAAGGGATCGCGACGAAAGAAGAGGTGGACATGGTGATGCGGCAAGGATTGGCGCGCCGCTGGTCCATCGTCGGCGGGCCGTTCGCGTCGCTCGACCTCGGCGGTATCGGCACCTCGGCGCTTGTCGGCGAATATCTCTTCCCCGCCCTGAGCGGTGCGACCGACGTGCCGCCGACGCTCGCGGAACCCGTCGCCGCCGGTCGCATCGGAGCGGAAAGCGGCGCAGGCTTCTACGACTGGCCCGCCGACCGCCTCGCGCACGCGCTCGATGATCGAAACACCAAACTTGTCGCCGCCCTCCGCGAAGACCGAAAGGAACGCGCTACCTCACGATAGGCGCTGTGCGTCAGGCGAGGGTGAGGTGGTCGGAGAGAGATGCCGCCGCGCTATCCGCGTTCGCCTCCCGTTCGGGAAAGGCGAGGCAACCGCTCGCGTCCAGATGGACGCCAACGCGCTGATCCCGCTCGTAGCGCGATGCCGCAAAGATGCCCGTCAGGCGGTTGCCATCGGCCAGTTCGATCACATGCTCGTAGCCGCGGCCGCTGAACGCGACGTCGCGCACCGTCGCGCGCAGGTGCGTCGCAGCGTCCATCTCCGGTGCCAGCGTGACCGCTGCGGGCCGGACAAGTAACCGCACTGCGGTATCCGGCGCGAGCGCCGCTCCTGCCCGCGCCCGGAGATTCGCGCCCGCGAAGGCGATAATGGCATCGTGGCCGGTATACTGCACGACGTGACCGGGCAACTCGCCCGCGAGACCGGTGAGGCGGGCGACGAAGGGCGTCGCGGGGGCGCGATACAGCGCCTCCGGCGTGTCAAACTGCACGAGATGGCCACGTTCCAACACACCGATCCGGTCCGCGAGCGCGAATGCCTCGGACTGATCGTGCGTGATATAGAGCGCTGTAGTGCCCGCCTCGCGCACGAGCGTGGCGATTTCGATCCGCATCCGCTCGCGCAGGCTGGCGTCGAGGTTCGAAAGCGGCTCGTCGAAGAGGAGCAACCGGGGCGAGGCGACGAGGGCACGGGCGAGGGCGACCCGCTGCTGCTGACCACCGGAGAGTTCGCTCGGATACCGATTTTCCAGTTCCTCGAGTCCCACGCGTGCCAGCATCGTCCGCACGCGTCGGTTCGTCTCGGTCGCAGGGAGCCGTCGCCGCCGCAGCGCGTAGCGGACATTCTCTTGTGCGGTCAGGTGCGGCCAGAGGGCGTAATCCTGAAAGACCATCGCAAGATCCCGACGCTCCGGCGGCACCTGAACGCGTCCGTCGTCAATCAGCGCGCCCGCGATGACGATCGTGCCAGCGGTGATCCTCTCGATACCCGCAGCGCAGCGTAAGAGGGTGGTTTTGCCTGATCCAGACGGCCCCAGCAGCACGATAAACTGCCCCGGCATGATCGAAAGCGTTATTCCCGCGAGCGCGACCGTATGGTTGAACGTCTTAGTGACGCCGTCGAAGACGAGGAGCGACGCGTCGTGTGCGTGGTCGTGGCCGTTCATCGTGCCTTGATCCGTTGCCAACCCGGCGGCGCGAGAAGCCGGAATAGACTGAGCGCAACACCAATCACCGTCAGTAGCCCAAGCGACGCAACGCCGAGCATCGCCGCTCCGGTCGTGTAATCACTCGTATCGAGGTGTCGGAGAATCGCCGCAGCGAGCGGTGGCTGCCCGGGTGGCTTGAGCATCTGGGCGATCGGCAGTTCCAACATGATGTGTGTGAAGGCGAGCAGCCACGCCCAGAGCAGGCTGCGTGAGATAAGCGGGACGACGGTGCTCCGCAGCGCCTCTATTTCGCTCGCACCGTGTACGCGTGCCGCATCGGTGAGCGAGCGTTGCAGTTGTGCGAAGGGGCCGACGAGGAGCCGTGACGTTGACGGCAGCGCGGCGGCGAGGAAGGCCATGCCGAGCAGAAAGATCGTTCCATAGATGTTGATGCCAAGCCTGCTGAAGATTGGCAGGTTATAGGCGAAAATATACCCCGCCGCGAGGACGATTCCCGGCAGCGCGACCGCTCCAACGATGAAGAGATCGAGCACGCGCCCCGCAATGCCGACGCGCCGCTGCGCGACGACCTGCGCGATGCACATGCCAATGATCACCGCCAGTGTCGCCGTAATCGCCGCCAGTTTCATCGAGAGGAACATCGGCGCGAGCAGGTCGTGGCTCGTGAGCGCCCGATGGTAATTGTCCAATGTGAGCGCGCCGCGTGTGACGTTAC
>JBBSFO010000246.1:0-7444 GCA_038238655.1 Thermomicrobiales bacterium
GGTCGCACCCGGTCGCAAGGCCGGGTGAGGATTGAAACGCACTGGGTGTTGCGCAAGCCTACCCGGACGGAAGTCGCACCCGGTCGCAAGGCCGGGTGAGGATTGAAACCAGCTATCCCACTCGTGCACGTCGCCGAGGTGCGCCAGTCGCACCCGGTCACAAGGCCGGGTGAGGATTGAATGGCATCAGCGTCCTGTAGGGCAGCGCGCACACCGACGCGACGCCCGGCCACAGGGCAATCGCATCTCAATTGCCTCTTCTGTACTTTCTTCGATTCGGTGATCACAGTACCGACGACTCGGGTTGATCTCTTTCTGATCGGATCGAGCAGCGATCAAAATCGGCGGTTCGGGGCGAAGCGCGCGCCGTCGGTGTCCACGAAACAGTGCCGGAAGGGTACTATTACCAAAGAAACGACGGCAAATTCGCCCCGAAACCAGATGCGATTGCCCTGCCCGGCCAGTTCGTGCGCGGCCCCGGCGCGCTCGTTCGGTTACAATAACGTGTGTTCCGGGCCGAAATGCACGCCCGTACTCGCAGATGACGTAGGGAGAAGGACACGATGATTGAAGCGCCGACACGGCATCAGTTCACGAATCGCGTGACCACGGAAGCGGAATTACGCGCGTTGGTGGGCGAACCGCGCGAACTCGTCATCAAAAAGCAGCTCCCGGCGCTCGACCGCCACTGCCGCGCCTTTATCGCCCTTTCCCCGTTCCTGCTCATCGGAACGGCGAACGCTGATGGTGATTGTGACGTTTCGCCGCGCGGCGACGCACCGGGGTTCGTGCTGGCGCTGGATGATCGCACATTGGTAATCCCCGACCGACCGGGCAACCGGCGGATTGATTCGCTGCGCAACATCGTGACGCACGGGGGCGTGGGACTGCTCTTCATGATCCCCGGCGTGGAGGAAACCCTGCGGATCAACGGGCGGGCGACCATCGTGCGGGATGCGGCCCTGCTGGCGCGGCTCGAAGCGCAAGGAAAGACGCCGGACCTCGCGATTGTCGTCGCGGTAAATGAAGCATTTTTGCAGTGCCCAAAGGCGCTGAAGCGGTCGCGGCTCTGGGACACAGCAACATGGCCGGCGCGCGGCGCGCTGCCGACACTGGCACAGATACTCCACGACCAAGTGCCGATGCCCGATGTGACCGTGGAGGCGTTGGACGCGGCGTTCGAGCAGTCGTATCGGGAGCGGTTGTATTAGCGTCTGCCCATCGCCGGTCGCGCGGGGCGATCCATCCTCCGCGCTTATCCCTTCGGGCGTTTGCCTGCAACGCGGACAAGGAGCGCCTGGCGATACTGACCTTCGGCCTGCGCGTAGAGGCCGAGGCGGGCGTAGGCATCGCCGAGAAGCCGGTGGGAATCGGCCCGCTCGGGCATCGCATCTACGAGGGAGCGCAGACTGGGCAGGAGGGCGTGGAGTCGTTCGTGATCCGTCCCCGCTGCCGTTAATGCCGACCGCATCGCGCCGATTGCACCGGCATCGCGCGACCGCGTGCGATCAGCGCTTGGGATCGGGGGGGTAGGAAGAGCGTCCGTCGCATCCAGCGATGGCTCGCCCCCCAACTGCGTCGCGACGATTGCGCCGTCCTCGTCAACGACGGCGATGACCGGCTCCGGCTCGTTATCGAACTGCACGGGCGTTTCCGCAAGCGCCGCGCGGTCACCCGGTTCGGTATAGGGCACGTCGAGCGGGTGGGAGAGCGATTCGATCGGTGCAGCCACAGGCGCATCGAGCGCGGCGAGGGCTTCGGCAAGACCAGCCACACCCGGCAACGCGAATTCCCGCTCGCCGGATTCTTCGACGCGCTCCTCGCCTTCAGCATCCAGCATCGTGACGTACGCCACTGCGATTTCGGGCTGCTCGCGCGGCGCATCGATGGCAGATTCGGCGGCCTTCGCTTCCACCAGCGCCGCCGCAAGGCCGGATAAGGTCTCGACCAGCCGCATCGTGTCGGACTTCGCGGTCGGTTCTTCACCGATGCGGAGCGGTGATTCCGCATCGGCTTCATGCACGTCCGATTCACTCGGCATCGCTTCCTCCTCCGCGACCGGCGCGACGCGCGGCAGGCGCTCCCGCCAGTCGTCCGGCACGTGCAGTGGTTCGTCCGGGTCAACAATCGCCGCATCCGGGTTGCTCGCGATCAATACACGGGCAATCGTCCCGTCCGGGTCGAAGCACGCCGCCTGTTTGGCATGCGCACGCGCTGCATCGCCATTGCCGAGGCGAGCCAGCGCGTCCGCGAGCGCCCAGCGAGCGGGCACGACCGCCCGCTGCTCGGTCAGCACAGCGGTACAGTTCTCCACGGTCTCCGTCAGGTTGCCGAGCCGCCACTCGGCGAGCGCGGCGGCGACACGGAGGTCCGTCCGGCTCGGATGCTCATCGAGGATGGCGCGGTATTCGCGAGCGGCGCGCTCGGGGTACAGATTGCGGGCATACAATGCGGCAAGAGCGGGGCGAGTGAATTGCAAGTATCCTTCCGGCCCGTAAAGCGATGCCAGTCGCGCGGTCAGTTCGGCGCGGAGATCGGGATTCGCCGGATCGTGCTCCCACGCGGTCAGCATGTGCTCGGCGGCGGTGTAGGGGTCGTCTTCCGCGTCGGCGAGCCGGGCGAGGGCAAGAATCGCCACGTTGTCGAGCGGGTCCACGGCGAGCGCGGCGGCGAGATGCGCCATCGCCTCCGCATTCGCGCCGAGGGCGAAAAGCGCGGCACCGCGCAAGCGATGGAAGACGGCGGCGTCCGGGAAAGCCGCCAATCCCTGCCCGGCGCGGTCGGCGGCGCCCTCATTATCGCCATCTTCCAGCGCAGCAAGGATCGTGGCAACGTGCGCGCGCGCTGAGCGGTCGGTGCCGTCCATCACGCGCTGTCCATATGGACATCGCCGTAGATACCGCGATACTGCGGCGGCAGGAGCGCAGCGATGTGGCGCATCATCTCGTCCGTCGCCGCCTCCATCGTCGGCCGCTTGCCGTCCGCGCCCGTGCTGAGGTGGAAGGGCGTGCCAAACGTCACCGTCACCCGCGCGCGGCCCCGCCGATGACGCCCCGCCGCCGCCGCCTTCTCGTCGAACGGCAGCGTTTCCGTGCCGGTCACGGCGACGGGCAGGATCGGCGCACCCGTTCGGAGCGCCACGAACGCCGCGCCGGGCAGCACCTTCTCGATCTTCGCCGTCAGCGAACGCGTCCCCTCCGGGAACATCAAGAGTGTGTGGCCGTCCTCGACGAGATGCACCGCGTAGCGCAGAGCGGCGCGGTCGGCGGCGCCCCGATCCACGGGAAACGCGCCGAAAAAGCGGATAAATGCGCCGACGCCGCGAACGGCGAAGAGTTCCTTTTTCGCCATGATGAAGACGGTCCGGGGGATCACCGCGCCGACGACTTCGGGATCGAAATTGTGCAGGTGATTGCTCGCCACGATCAGCGCGCCACGGCGCGGCACATGTTCGAGGCCGCGCACATCGAGGCGCATCAGCGGCACGAATGACGCGCGAAACGCCCAGCGCGTGCCGCGAAAGAGCGCCCCATAGAGGCGCGTGCGACGGAAGGCATCAACGCGGCCGCGTTCGTCACGATGCGCGGGAGGAGGTTTCAGCGTCATTCCCGGTGTGGCATTCATCCGGCCATCCCTCCCGATCTCACACGTGCCGTCGCCTTTTCCACCGCGCGCAGGGCCTGCTCGGCGACTTCGTCCGGCGTCAGCGCATCGTTGATGATAATAATTGCGTCGGGCGCGGGGCGGAGCGGCGCAACGGCGCGGCTGCTATCGAGCCGGTCCCGCTCCGCTTCTTCGCGCACAATCTCGCCGATTGGGCGGGGTCGCCCCTGCTCCGCCAGTTGCCGCGCCCGTCGCTCCGCCCGGACGCGCGGATCGGCGTCGAGGTAGATCTTCAGATCGGCATCCGGCACGACGACCGTGCCCATATCGCGCCCCACCATGATGACGCCCCCCACTACCACTGCCTGCTGCTGCACGGCGAGCAGCACGTCCCGCACGCCGGGTAACTGCGAAACGGCCGAGACCTGCCCATTGACGACGGGCGAGCGCAAGTCGCCCGTCACATCCTCATCATTGATAGTCACGACGGGCTCACTCGCGGCGTCACGCGGCGGCCCAACGTGGATGCGCGCCGCCTCGATCAGTCGGACGATCTGCCGCTCATCGCCCGGCCCGATCTCGGCCAGACCGGCCCGCACCGCGAGCAGCGTCGCCGCGCGATAGAGCGCGCCCGTGTAGTAGACGTGATAGCCGAGCCGCTCCGCCTGCAGCTCCGCGAGGATCGTCTTCCCGACACCCGCCGGGCCGTCAATCGTGATGACGCGAGGAAGCACTACCTCACCCCCGCCCTCATACCCGTTCCTCCGTGGGCATCTCCGCGTCGTTGAGTTTGAGGGCGACGAAAAGTTCGCGGCGTTCGCCGGGAGTCAGCTCGCGCCATGCGCCTTTCGGGATGCCGGTAAGGACGAGCGGGCCGAGGCGGACACGCACGAGGCGATGCACCTCGCAGCCCACTGCTTCGAGCATCCGGCGCACCTGCCGCTTGCGCCCCTCGCTAATGACGATGCGAAGCCACTGCTCGCCATGTTTGAATGGCAGCAGGTTCACCTTCGCGGGGGCCGTGCGCTCGATCCGACCCGTTTCGTCGCGCAGTTCCATCCCAGCGCTGAGCGCCTGCACCGCCTCACGACCGGGCAGCGGCGTCACGAGCGCGTGGTACTCCTTCTGGATGCCGTAGCGCGGATGCATGACGCGGTGCGCCACCTCGCCATCATTCGTCATCAGCAGCAGACCCTCGGTATCGCGATCCAAACGCCCAACGGGGAGGACGCGCTCCTCGAAGTCCACAAGGTCCATCACTGTCCAGCGCCCGCGCTCGTCGCTCGTCGTCGTGATATAACCACTCGGTTTGTGGAGAATGATGTAGCGCAGGCGTGGGCGGGCAAGCTGCTTGTTGTCTACAAGGATGTTGTCGCGCTCCGGGTTCACCTTAACGCCCATCTCGCGCACAACGGTGCCGTTCACCTTGACGCGGCCCGCCTTGATGATCTCTTCTGCAGCGCGACGAGACGCAATTCCTCGCGCGGCGAGCACTTTTTGGAGGCGTTCTTGCCCTACCCCCCCGACCACCTTCCCCATACTGCCCGGAGGGCGCCCGGAAGGGGGAGATGACGGTTTCTTTTCGGTCGGGAGGCGCGGGCGGCTGACCGGACGACGCGGTGTATCGGGCATGGGTCTACCTCTCCCCGGCCCCTCCCCGCGAGGGAGGGGGAATATGATACGAATGCGAACAAACCGAAACATGCCACATTGCTCCCCTTCCTTTCAGGGAAGGGGCCGGGGTTAGGCAGGCGGGATGCTCGTCGTGAAGACATCCATCCGCGCGAGTTCCCCATCCCCGAGCGAGAAGATGATAACACCCCGCGCAATGGGCGGACGAGCGGCGACCCCGGTCCCGGTCCCGGTCCCGACTGCTGTGGTCGAGACAATGGTTGGCGCGCTAGCTGCAGGCGATACAGGCGATAAAAGCAGCGTGTAGTGCACGAGCGGCGCGAGTTTGCTGTCCATCACGACGGTCTTGCTCCCGTGTGTCGTGACACTCCAGGCGTCGAGGGTGCGTGCCAAGCCGGGCAATCCCTTCGGATCGCCGAGCGCGACCCACGACCATGCCGATCGCACGTATGCGAGCAGCGCGCGCGCATCCGCATAGCGATCGGTGCTGCCGAGGACGACGATGATCAGCCGGTGGTTGTTTTCCGCGACCGCGAGGATGAGGTTCTGCCCCGCCTCGTCCGTCGTGCCCGTCTTGACGCCGATCACGCCCGGTGTGCCGAGCAGTTCGTTGGTGTTCTTGACGGGGTAGGTGCCGTACGCCGAAGGGATCGTCGCCTCCGGCATACGGACAATCGGCGCGAGAATTGGATCGGCGAGTACGAGGTCCGCGAGCCGGGCAAGGTCACGCGCGGTGGCGGTCATGCCCGGTGCGTCGAGGCCACTCGGGTTCACCGCCTTCGTACCGGTCAACCCCCGCTCGACACCGACGGCATTCATGCGCGCGACGAAGGCATCAACCGGGCCGAGCGTCGCCGCATCCGGTAACTTCGCCCCTTCCGCGTGGGCGATCACCGTCGCGGCATCGTTGCCGGAGGGGATGAGCATCCCTTTGAGGAGATTGCCGAGCGTCAGTGTATCGCCCGGCTTGAGACCCATCGTACTCCCACCAACCAGATCCGTCTTATCCGCCTGAATCTTCTCATCCACCTGCCCGAGCGTCAGCGCGGTCAGCGCGGTGAGCAATTTGATCGTACTCGCGGGGGCAATCGCCGTTTCCTGCTCTTTCTGGTAGAGGCGCATATCGCTCGTGTTCTCCTGCACCAATGCGGCGCGCGCCGTAATCTTCGGCGCGGGCACGGACGGTGCAACGTGCGGATATGGCGCGCCCGGCCACGCCGCCACCGGCCCCACAAACGCCAGTAGCGCACCCAGCGCAAGCAGAAATCCAAGCAACGAACGACGCAATTTCATAGCGCGGAGAATACCAGATTTGCCAATCCCCTGACGTACTTTACGCCGAGGAACGCAAGGGGCCGCGGGTTCGGTCAGATCAGTTTCTCGCGGACACGGGCGCTGAGGGCATCGAGCGCCCAGACGACGATGATCGTCAGGAAGGCGACGGTGCCAACGCGGTGCCACTGCGTTAGTTGCTGGTACTGGAAGAGCGCGAGACCAATCCCGCCGCCACCGACGAACCCGACGACGATCGAGGTGCGGACATTGATGTCCCACCGGTAAATCGTGAAAGCGAGGAAGGGTGGCACGACCTGCGGCGCGACCGCGTAGAGCACCGTTTGCAGCCGTGTCGCGCCTGTCGCGGTGATTGCCTCCATCGGTCCGGGGTCAATGCTCTCAATCTGCTCGGAATACAGTTTGCCGAGTGATGCGACGGAATGGACAAAGAGCGCGAGCATGCCGGCAAACGGCCCGATCCCAACGACGGTGACGAAGATGATCGCGAAGACGAGTTCCTGGATCGAGCGAAAGATATTGAAGAAGCCGCGTACGATTGTGTAGATCGCCATGCGCACGCGCGAGCCGCGCATCAGGTTGCGCGCGCCGAGAAAGGCGAGCGGCACCGCGAAGATGATCGAGAAGATCGTCGCGATCAGTGCGAGGAAGATGCTTTCCAGCATCAACTGTACCGACAGCCAGAAAACACCCCAATCCGGCGTCAGCAGTTGTTTCGAGATGCGCCAGCCGCGCGGGAGCCGCTGGAACAGGAAGATCGGGTCCATCTCGCTGATGTACCAGCCCGCCATGAAGGTTTCGATACCGAGGACGACCGCCGTGAAGACCCAAATCGTCCGGTACCACGGCTGCCCTTCGAGCGGTACGACCGGGCGCGCCCGACCCATCAGACGCAGGCCAAGCGTGTCGTTCGTGA
>JBBSFO010000247.1:0-7399 GCA_038238655.1 Thermomicrobiales bacterium
GCCCGCGATCCACGAAACCGTCCATCGCGGTATACCCGGTTCCGAATCCGTCTATTTCGAGGAGAGCGCGCATATGTGCCATGTCGAGGAACCCGAAAAGTTCCAGCGCGTCGTGAGCGATTTCCTCGCGCGCGTCGAGGCACGATAACGCGCGGTACGTACCGGTAGCGTAGGCTTTCCAGCCTGTGCCAGCGACCACCCGATTCAGATGTTAATTTTCATTTGTCTGCGATAGTGAAATCCATGCCGATCATGGAACTGCGGCGATCTCGATGAGCGCGAGCCCGTGTTTCGGCAGGGCAAGCCGTATGTTCGATGCGCCGCTCCCCGTCTGCACCGAGCATGGTTCCGGTTTCAATGCTCCGGCAGACCGGATCGCGGCGATCTGTTCCGGCGTCGGATCGTCCGGCGCGCCCATGTCTCGCCACGCGGTGTGCGTGTTCGCGTGCGTCCCGTCAAGCCGCCAGATCGCTGCGGTGTCGCCCGCCGTTGCTCCGTCGAGCACGAGCGAGACATCTACCGTTCCCTTGGTCCACCATTCGTCGTCGTAGTGCCAGACGAGGACGCGGAGGCCCGATGGCTGCCGCACCGCCAGCGCGCCGACGCCCGGCGTTTCCGTCGTTACCGGCAATCGTTCCCCATCCGCGAGGCATTCGAGCAGGCGTAGCCCGTTCAAAATCGGTTTCTCGACGTTTGCGTTGTCCACGAGCGTCCGGTTCCCCTCGAACCATCGCTTGCCCTCCATGTAGAAAGCCCAGTGCGTCATCCGCTCCACCTGCGGAGTGTCGAGGAGCGCCGCAGCGAGATGGCAAATAATTGCCGCGTACTGCTCGGTGTTCGTCACGACAAAGTTTGGGTTGTCGTGGACGCCGTAGATCGTGCCGACTGCCGGATCGCACTCATCCACGTAGACGGGCAGGTCCGCGACGTGCGGATGTGCGGCGATGACGGCGAGATTGCGCTCGATGTCGCCAAGCATCTTCCCGGCGGATGGACCGTCGTGCGGCACGTCGAGGAAAGGGTTGTAGACGCGGCGGGGTGCGAAATACGCGCCCTTGGTATGAAAGGAAAGGAAGTCCAGTGCCGTTCCGGTCGCCTCGACATGGTCAAGGAACTGCGCGAGAAAATCCGTGCCGTGATCGGTCGTCGCGGGACCACCGACGAGCGCGGCCGGGCAGGCACGCTTGACGGCGGCGGCGGTGACATCATAAAGCGCGGCGTACTCCTCAAACGTACCGTGCCAGTAGTTGCGAATATCCGGCTCATTCCACAGCTCGAAGCGCCATGTCTCGACGCTTGCCGCGCCATAGCGCTCGACACAATGCGCGACGAACGCCGCGACGAGATCGCCCCACTTGCCGAGGTCTTTCGGCGGCGCTTTCCATGCACCCGACTCGTACGGTTCGACGCCGAGATCATTCGATCCGCCGAAGACGGCTTCGGGCACCGTCGCGCGGGAAAGATCGCGCGGCATGAAGCCGAGTTCGACCAGCGGTACGCCGCCATTGGTCACAATCGTGTCGAACGTCCGGTCGAGCAGGTCCCAGTAGTATCGAACCGTGCCGTCGGGCATCTCATGGTACGGGTTGCCACCGCCACCGGCGGGCCGAGAAAGCCCGCTCCCACTCGTAAACGTATTGTGCATGCGGACGTAGTACGGTCCACCCGTAAAAACGTCGTTCCCGAGCGTGCGATAGAGCGCCGTGCCGCGCGGCGTATAGGTCCAGTTCAGTTCGTCATAGCCGATGCTCGCCCAGACCCGGCGCATCGGCCCCAATGAGCGCGTCCCATCCACTCGAACCTGCGCGGAAATGTTTGCGGACATGCACCCTCCTAGAGTGACGAAGAAGTAACGCAGAGGACGCAGAGGGCGCAGAGAAAAAGGCAAAAAATCCATTCTCTGTGTTCTCTGCGATCTCTGCGTCCTCTGCGTTGCCTCGGTTTCGTCAGTTTTCTACGCTTGCTTCGCCAGTTTCTTGACTTCGGTGTCCATCGTTGCCAGCGCGTCATCCACCGATCGCTTGCCGGTGAAGACATCAATGACCGGCTGGCTGAAGAGCAGTTTGCCCTCCGCCTCGCCCAGGAAGGGTGCGTTGCCGTAGACCGGGCCACCGTAGCGGATCGCGGTCTGTTGCTGCTCGACGAGCGTTTTCAGGATTGGGTCGGACTGGTAGGTCTCCTTCGCAGCGACCGCTTTCGTTACCGGGAGCGCGCCACCATTCGTCTTCTGCACGTAGTCCGCGTACCAATCGGGGTCGAAGAGGTATTTGAGCAGTTCTTTACCGGCCGCCGTATTCTTCCCCTGCTTGAAGACGAAGAGTTGGAAGCCACCGAGGAACGACCGGGACGTGCCACTCGCGTCGCGCGGCGGCGTCTTGATCGCGCCGAGCGCCTTCAGCGTGTCCGGCGCCGTCGTCTTGAGCGTTGTCAGGATCGAGCCATTCGTCCAGTACATCGCGACTTTCTTGAGGGCGAAGAGCTGATCCACATCGTTCTGCTTGTAGGTCGGGAATGCCTTTGGGATGGCGCCGCTCGTGTACATATCAGCGAGAAACTGGAGCGATGCTTTGAACTCCGGCGTGTTGCCGTTGACCTTGCCGTCCTTGTCGAGCAGGTTGGCCCCGGCGGAGGAGGCGAGCGGGACGAAGAGTTGTCCCGGCCCCGGCCCTTCCGGGTTGAAGGCGAATCCGTACTGCTCCTCACCCTTGGTGAGCGCCTTCGCTGCCGCCGTCCATTCCTGCCAGGTTGTCGGTGGCTTGACGCCCGCCTTGTCGAGCAGATCTTTGTGGTAGAAGAGCACGCGCGTTTCCGTGTACCACGGGACGCTGAAGGCGTTGCCGTTGTAGGTGACGAACGCTTCTTTCTGCAAAGGCAGGAACTGATCCTTGAACGAATTGAAGATATCGTCAATCGGCAGCAGATTCCCGGCGGCAGCAAAGCCGAGGGCGACATCCGGCCCCTGCTCACCGAGATCGGGCACCGTGTTCGCCGCGAGTGCGGCCTGCGTCTTTTGCACCGATTCCGCGAAGATCATGAACTGCACTTTGCTCGTCGTCCCGTTCGCCTTGTCGAAGGCGGCGAGCCGTGCCTGCACGAGTGGCTGCCGCGCGCCGTTGTCAAAGGTCTCGCGGCTCCAATATTCGACATTGCCACTGACCTTCACCGGCGCGGTCGTCGCGGCGGCTGCCGGGGCGGCGGTCGCAGCGGTTGTCGCGGAACCGGCACTGGCAGAACCGGACGGCGCACTCGTCACTGCCGCTGGCGCGGTCGTTGCCGCAGGAGCAGCCGTTGCCGGGGCAGTCGTCACCGCAGCGGCTGTCGTCGGCTTCACGGTCGCGGCAGGCGCGGCAGTTGGGGTGGAGGACGACGAGGAACATGCCGCCAGCAGATTGGCGGCGACGAGCGCGGCGCCACTGACGGCTGCCCGCTGGAGGAACCGGCGGCGAGAAAGTTGATCGGACATCACGAGGCACTCCTTCCCAAACAACGAAACCCATCAATCACCGAAACCCTGAAACCCTCAGTAAGAACCGAAACCGGGGAGAAGAAAGAATAATTCTTCCTGTCGCGCTAACAATTCTCTTTTCCCTCTCTGCATCCTCTGCGCTTCTTCCTGGCTCCCTCCCAGCGTGCAGATCATGACTTGACCGCACCAGAGGCAAGGCCACCGACGAGGTAGCGTTGGAAGAGCATGAAGACGATCACGACGGGCAGCGTCGTCAGCGTCGCCATCGCAAACAAGCCGGAATAATCGGTGCTGAACTGGTCTATGTAGGACGATAAACCGACCGCGAGCACGCGCTTGGAGTCGTCGTTGATGAGCACATACGAGAAAAGGAACTCGTTCCACGAATTGACGAAGGCGAGTGTTGCCGCCGCTGCGATGCCGGGCGCGGCAATGGGCAGCACGATGCGAAAGATGACGCCGAGGTAACTCGTGCCGTCAATCCGCGCGGCATCCTCCAACTCGTGCGGGATCGAAAGGAAGTAGCCACGCAACAGCCAGACGACAAAGGGCAAATTGACCGTGCTATAGGTGATAATTAATCCGAGCAGCGAGTTTGCCAGATGGATGTTCACCATCACGATAAAGAGCGGAATGATGAGCAAGACGCCCGGGAAGAGTTGGATGAGCAGCACCGAAAGCCCAAATGCCCGCTTGCCCCGGAAGTTCAGCCGCGCCAGCGCGTACGCACCCCACACCCCCGCGAGAATGACCAGCGCCGTCGTCCCGAGCGAGACGATCATCGAGTTCTTGAACTGGAGCAGGAAGGGGATCGTCGGGGAGGTGATGACGCGCTGGAAGTTGTCCGCCGTGACCGTCTTCGGCACGACTTGTGGGTGCAGTGAGAAAGCGGCGGTGCGCGGCGTGAAGGCCGTCCGCAGCATCCAGAGAAAGGGAAATAGAGTGACGACGAGGAACAGCGCGAGGATCAGGTACGCGCCGACGTTTCCGGCCTTTCCGCTCCGCGCGCGGCTGCCCGCCTGCATCGTCGTGCTCATGCCTCGCGCTCCGATTTGAAGTAGGACCAGAGATACAGCCCACTGCCCCCGAGGATAAAGACGAACATCACCATCGCCGCCGCCGAACCGTAGCCGAGATCGCCGGAGGAGAAGGCAATCGAGTAGATCGCGATCGCGATCAGATTCGTCGCGTTAGATGGCCCGCCATGCGTCAATATCCACGGGATGGCGAAGTAGTGGAACGCGTTGATCGAGGCGAGCAGCACCGAAACCATCGCCACTGGCCGCAAGAGTGGCAGGGTAATCGCGCGGAAGCGGCGCCAGTTCGATGCACCGTCCACTGCCGCCGCTTCGTACAGTTCGAGCGGAATCGCCTGCAACCCGGCGAGCAGCACGACCATCTGAAACGGGAAACTCTTCCACGTCATCACGGCGATCAGCGACCAGAGGGCGTGACCCCGGTCCAGCCAAATCGGCGGATGCGACAGACCGACCTGTTTCAGGAGCGCGGAAAAAATACCGAACTGATCGTTGAACATCCACGACCAGATCAGCGCGGCGACGAAGGCCGGAATCGCCCACGGGATAATAAACAACGAGCGAATGAACCCGCGCCCGCGCATCGGCCGGTTGAGAAGGAGCGCGAGCGCCAGCCCGATCACGAAGGAGAGGCCGACCGACGCCACCGTGAAGATGAGCGAGAGCCGGATCGAGTTCCAGACCTCCGGGTCCGTCAGGATGCGGCGATAATTCTCGAAGCCGATGAACTTCGTCTCGCTTGTACTCAGTTTCTTCTCTTGCAAGGAGATCACGAAGGCATACGCAACGGGGTAGAGATTGACGATTGCGATACCGAGCAGCGTCGGAAGGATGAGTACATAGGCGATATGCCGCTCAAAGAACTGCCCGATCGTCTGCCGTTGCGGTTTCGCGACGAGCGGCGGGGCAACGGTTGTCATCGCGGGCCTCCCGACGATGCGCGGACGACGAGATGCGGCTTGAACACGACTCGCTGCGGCGGGCGCTCGCTCCCCGCAAGCCGCTCCATCAGCAAGCGCGCCGCCGTGACGCCCATCTCCTGCGTCTGCTGCGCGATGGTTGTCACGGGCACCTGCAAGTACGGCGCGTAGACGATGTCATCGTAGCCGACGAGGGCGACATCGTCCGGCACGCGTCTGTCTGCATCCAACAAGGCGGATAGGACACCGACCGCCATGAAATCGTTGTACGCGAACAGCGCCGTCGGCGCGGGCCGGTGCTTTAGCAGCCGGAGGGTCGCCGCCGCTGCCGCTTCAATCGTGATCGGGCCGCGCTCGACCAGCAACGGATCGAAGGGGATGCCGGCGTCCGCCAGCGCGACCTGATAGCCCCGCAAGCGGTCACGCACGGTCGAAACATCACGCATCGCGGTGACGTAACCGATCCGCGAATGACCGTGCGCAATTAGATGCGCGACGGCGACGCGCGCGCCTTCGAGGTTATCATTGAGGACCACATCGCACGCGGCCAACCCATCCATTTCGCGATTGAGGAGCGTGACCGGGAGCCGTTGCGCGAGATGGGCAAGCGCATCATCCTGAATCGTCGCGGGCGTGATGATGATGCCATCCACCACTTTTTCTTCCAGCACCCGCAGTGCCGCTTCCTGCCGTTCGGCGTCCTCCTGCGTGTCGAAAATGAGTACGGCATACCCGCCCGCCGCCATTGTCTGCTGTACGGCGCGGATCTGGCGCGCGGTGTTCGGGTTCGTGCAGTCGGTGACGACAAGGCCGATGGTGCGCGATTCGCGGCGTAGGAGCGAGCGCGCGAGGCTGTTCGGGCGATAACCCAGTTCCTCGATCACGTTCTGGACGCGCACGCGCGTCACGGGGCTGACATCTGGGCGATCGTTGAGCACGCGAGAGACGGTATTATTTGACACTCCCGCACGGTACGCGACATCGCGGATCGTCACTCGCATGATTGGGCGCCCATCTTTCGGTAACGTTACCGGGAACGATACCGCCATCGTACGGCACCGACACTGTCCCGTCAAGGACTCGGCGTGACATCCACATTTTATGGGTGGTGGCAGGCTTTCAGCCTGTTTGAAACGCAGGCTGGAAGCCTGCCATCACCATCTTCTCTCGCAGGTCAGCGTACATTACCCCTCGCCATCGCGTGGGACGATGCGGCTGCCCATCGCCAGTGCCGATGCGGGCGCGTCGTTCGTCGCGAGGAAACGGAGATACAGCTCGCCCGTTTCGGTATCCAGGACAAAGGCGTGCGTGCCGACCGGGCGGGCGACGAATCGCTTCCCCTCGAACGCGCAGATAAGGGTGCCGTCTTCGGCAGTCACGATGATCTGTTGCCCCTCCCCCGCACGATACGTCCCAGTGTAGATGGGCAGATGGTCAGGCGAGCAGGGAACATCCTCATATTCCTCGATCGTCGCATCCACAGGGAGGCCGAGCGTTTGGTTGAGCGCGGCGAGTGTGACCGTGGCGACGGGGATACCGGCGAGATTCGCGATAGCCGCGCCGGTAAAGCCGGTTTCGGGAACGACGAGCACGTCAGCGGCGATGCCCTTACGCCCGCCGCCGTGCCGGATCAGTGTGCGCCCGTGGTAATCCGGGATCACGCCGAGACCATAGCCGTACGACGAACCGGGGCTGCTGCGGGGCGCATGGGGCGTCGTCATCCGCACGATGCCCTCGGTGGAAAGCAATCGTTCGCCGCCGACCACCCCGCCCGTGCGATAGATTTCCAGATAGCGCAGCAAATCGCGCACCGTCGCATTGAGTCCACCGGCGGGCGACCAGACGGATGAGTACAGCCAGTTGGGCGCGGCGTAGACCTCCCGATGCCCGTCGCGTTCCCGCGCGGCGTGGAAGGTGACGACCGCCGGGAAAGTGCGGAGCGTCGCCACATCGAACGTGCTGTGCGCCATCCCGGC